>JBDTDN010000368.1:0-3050 GCA_039923055.1 Jatrophihabitantaceae bacterium | reverse complement strand
CACCGACCCTGCGCCCGCGATCACCGCGGCGAACAGAGCGAGCACGCCGAAGGCGAGCAGACTCAGCACACCGGACGCGAGCAGGACGAAGCTGGCCAACGGCACGGTCGCTCACCAGCGGCGCATGCGACGGAAGCTGTAACCGGCCGACAGCGCAGTTCCCAACGGCAGCGTCACACTGACGGCATTGGCGGCGTACGTCATGACCAGCATCCGGCGTAAGGGGACCCACGTACCGCCGGCACCGAGCATGCGGCGCTGGAGTCGGGCGAAGGCTCCCATCGACGCGAATTCGGCGACCACGGCGACAGCGAACCAAGCGAAGTTCAGCCCGGCCAAGGATCGAACAGCACGCTGAAGGTAAGGGGCGATGAGAACGACCTCGACCCCGAGCAATACGAGCAGGGCAAGCACGGCAAACACTCGGACGGCATGCCACCGGGGCCGGACCTGGATTGCGCCTACGGCTGCCATGTCATCAGACCGCGTCGCGAACCAGTTGCGCCGATGATTGCGATGCTCGCAAGACATCTGCGACCCAACCCGTCGCGAGCCGGTAGCCGTCGGCCATCAACCGCGCTGTCCCACTGAAATCGACTGGGCTTCCGGCCGAACTCGTTGTCGCCGGCAGGATGTGGAGCGTTGACCGTACCGCCGCGATGTCACGACGTACCGCTGCGTCCAGCACCTGCCCGAGCGCGTGATAGGCCAGCGGCAGCGGTCCGCGCGGAGCAGCGCTCTCATCGGCTCCGGCGGCCGGAAGCAGATAGATGACGTCCGCACCGAGCGCTTCGGCCTGGAGCACCGGGGCGTCGGCCGAGACGCCGCCGTCGACCACAACCCGACCATTGACCCGCACCGGCGGATACAAGCCGGGGAAGGCGCACGAGGCCAGCAACGCCGACACGGTGGCTCCGGTGGACAGCACGATGGTCTCGCCCGTCGCGACATCGGTGGCAACGGTGTGCACCGCGATGCTGGCGTCCTGCAGACGTGGCGCAACGCGGGCGCCGTCGATCAGCTCACGTAACCCGGTGTTCGGCACCAGGCCGTCACCGCGCCCGCGCAGGACGGCGTACAGCGTGCGTGCTGAGAACGGCGCAACCCGCTTGCGGTTCAGCGACAGCCACAGTGCCTCGAGTTCGTCCAGGCCGACCAACGTCGGGTTGCTCGCAAACGCCACGGCGTTGAGTGCTCCCGCAGACGACCCCACGAGCAGGTCAGGGGTAATGCCAGCTTCGGTCAGTGCGCGCAGCATGCCGACCTGAGGTGCGGTAAGACTGCCGCCGCCCTGCAACACGAATGCGACGATGTCGGAATCCATCACCTGTACCTCTAATCTATCAACCGGTCAGCCCTATCCGCTTTGTAGTCTGAGCGTATCACCGTATTGGTAACTGGTTTTAGCAGATATCTGAGACCGTCCGATGAGACAACCGACAGCCTGTCCGGAACGATGTATGGTCCGGGTATGGCCACTGATGAAGACACGGCGCGCTGCCAGCGGGGTGACGCGCGGGAGAATCGCGAGCGGATCCTCACCGCCGCAGGTCACGCGTTCGCCGAGGACGGGCTGAGTGTCAGCCTGATCGAGATTGCCCGGCGCGCCGGCGTCGGCAACGCCACGTTGCATCGCAACTTCACCAAGGAGCAACTGCTCGATGAGTTGTACGCCGACTGGTTCGCACGCCGCCAGGCCGTCGCCGAACAGGCGCTGGCCGATCCGGACCCGTGGCACGGGCTGGCGAGCTTCCTGGAGGACGTCGTCACCGACGGCACGCGCAACCGCGCCGTCGGCCCCCTGTTCGCGATCCGGTCCGAATGGCGCGATCGGTTCCGCTGCCTGATCAAGGCGTTGCTCACGCGTGCCCAGGACTCCGGCGCGGCGCGACGCGATCTGGCTCCCGAGGACATCACGCTCTGCCTGCTCGGCGTGGCGCGGACGATGGCGATCACCGGCGAGAGTTCTCCGGATCAATGGCGACGACACCTGACGATCCTCCTGGACGGGATGAAGTCGCAGCACCCCGATCGACTGCCAGGCCTGGCACTGTCACCTGATCAACTCGACCTCGACCTGTGCCAGTGGAGCAGTCAGGTCCTGCGCAACAGCAGCACCTGACCGACGCACCGCTCCCACCGATTCTGCGCGGTACGACCAGTCAGTGGGTCAGCCCGATGAACCCGCCCACGATGGTGCCGTACAAGATGTGAGCAGCGAGGTTCACCAGCGGTGTGGTCCGGCCGTAGTTGCGCATGAAGAACCCCGGTGCCTCGATGAGCGGCGAACTGTCAGCGGCGGTGAACGGCGTGCCCATTCGGGGGTGAACCGCGGGGAGCAGGATGTTCACGAGCGCGGTGGCCGAAAATATGCCGTGCGCCAGCCCGAACAGCGCACCGAGTGCCCAGCCGGACCGGCCGATCGTTTCGAACAGTGCGTAGTAGCCGAGGGCGAACACCAGCCCGAACCCGAAGTGCGCGAGGTAGCCGATCACCTTGGCCCGACTGCGGTCGGCGGTGACGGCGGTGCCGAGCAGAAACGGCAGGTCCATGCGGGTCAGGCGCGCTTCGCTGGCGGTGCGCAGGACCGTCGTCAGCACCAGCGTTCCCGCGAAACCGCCGGCCAGCGCCCCCCAGATGCTCACCGGGCATCATCGCCGCAGAACGCGAGAGCAGCGTGGATGAGGGCCAGGTGGGTCAGGGCCTGCGGAGTGTTGCCCAGGAACGCCCCGCTGACCGTGTCGACCTCCTCGGCGTAGAGGCCGACATCGTTGGCCAGATCGATCAACTGATCCATCAGCTGAGCTGCTTCGGTCCGCCTGCCCTGGACAGCCAGCGCCTCGGCGAGCCAGAACGAGCAGGTGAGGAAGGCACCTTCGGTCCCGGTCAGGCCGTCCTCGCCGGAGTAGCGGTAGACGAACGGGCCGTTCGCCAGTTGTTGGCGAATTGCCTCGACGGTGCTCAGCAGCCGGGGGGCGTCCGGGTCGTCGTAGCGAAGGAGCACGCCAAGAAGCAGACTGGCGTCCAGGTCGTCACTGCCCGCGCTGCGG
>JBDTDN010000367.1:0-5494 GCA_039923055.1 Jatrophihabitantaceae bacterium | reverse complement strand
CCCAGCCCTCCACGAGGGCGAGGAGCGTTTCCAGCCGGCGCAGCGCAGCCTTCTGCTCGGGCGTGGCCTCGGGCTCGAACAGCCCACCTGCCAAGGCGTTCTGCATGCTCTCCGGGTTCGTCGGATCGATGTTGCCCATCGCCTGCTCGATGGCCGACAGGTCCACCGTTATCCCGCGGGCATACGTCTCGACGGTGTCCAGCAGCCGCTGTCGCAGCCAGGGCACGTGACTGAACAGACGCTGGTGAGCGGCTTCGCGCAGCGCGAGGTACAGGCGGACTTCGTCGGCCGGCCGCTCCAGACCTTCGCCGAAGGCGGTGACGTTCTCCGGCACGAGCGCGGCAACACCGTTCGGCCCGAGCGGAATACCGACATCGGCCGCACCGACGACCTCCTGGGCGAGCCCACCGAGCCCCTGGCCGACCTGCGCGCCGAACATCAGCCCACCGACCTGGTTCATGATCGCGGCCATCGGGTTACCGGCGCCCATCGCAGCTAGCTGCTCGGCCGGAATCGCCGAACCCATCGCGGCGACGACCCGCGAGGCGACCGGATCACAGAGCGAGGCCCAGACCGGCAAGGTCTTGCTCAGCCAATCCAGCCGCGTCCAGGCTTCGACACTCTGCACGCCAGAGGGCAGTTCGGTGACCTCGTCCAGCCACAGGTCCGCCAGCCGGACCGCATCGGCGATCGCGCTCTGATCCGCAGCGCTCACCGGGGCGTTCGCTCCACCGAGGGTCGAGACCGCAAGCTGCTTGGCCAGGTCCCAGTTGACCGGTCCGCCGGACCACGAGAGCAGCTTTTGTAGCTCGGCGAACAGCGGCATCTGACCGGAGAGGTCGCCAGGGTTGGACGGATCGTTGCTTCCGAAACCGAACGGCAGTTGGTTGCCCATGTTCATCACGGTAGTAGCGACGAACGGCGAGCGCGCGATGTTCCCGCGATCGACCGTGTTGCGCCGTCGGCGAACGTGCCTGCGCCGGTAGCGTTCTGTCCATGGCATGGGCAGTGTGGCTCGCGGTTCCGATCGGTGCGACGCTGCTCGTCTCGGCCTGGGCCTGGTGGCGCGGTCGTCCGGCACGGGTGCCGGCCACGCACCACGCCATGCAGCAACACCGCGACTACCTGGACGCGCTGACGATCCCGGTACGTGGCACGGCGCGGGCGCAACCAACCGCGCCGGACAGCAGCGGATGAGAGAGCGCACAGTCGTGCCCGTTACGCTGCCCGGGTGAGTGGACCCGTCGTGCCGCAGCAGAACGAGCACGCGCAGCGGCAGATGTCCCACGCGCCGGGGCGTGGTATTCCGGGCTGGCGCACGTTCGTGAGCCTGAGTCGGCGAGTACGGGCCCTGCTGGTCGGTGCCGTCACGTTCGTCGTCCTGTTCACGCTGATGCTGACCGTTCCGGTGCCTTACGTCATCCTCTCGCCAGGCCCGACGTTCAACACCCTGGGCGAGGGCTACGGGCAGCAGATCATCACGATCAACGGCATCAAGACCAAGGCGACGACCGGCAATCTGAACATGACCACCGTCAACGTCGGGACCGATTCGATCACCGCATTCGATGCGCTGGCCGGGTGGCTGATCCACGACCGCGTCGTCGTGCCCAAGGCCGCCGTCTACCCGCCCGGGCAGAGTGAGCAGCAGGTCAACCGGCAGAACACCCAGGACTTCGTCGCCTCCCAGGACAGTGCCATCGAAGCGTCCTCCTGCGAATTGGGGTACCCGAAGCAGGTCGGCGTCCAGACTGTTGACGGTTCCGGCGCCTCGGCGAAGGCGCTGAAACCGTCGGACATCATCGAGCAGATCGACGGTAAGCCGGCCGCAACGGTCGACGAACTCACCGGGCTGTTGAAGGCGCAGACGCCGGGGACGACGGCCGTGGTCATTATCAAGCGTCAGGGCAAGCAACAGACGGTGTCGATCGCGCTCGGCAAGCCACTGGCCGGACGCACCGGTGCCTCGCTCGGGATCAGCTTGGGCGATGTGTGCCAGGCCCCGTACGCCGTTGACCTCGGTCTGGCCAACGAGATCGGTGGACCGTCGGCCGGGATGATGTTCGCGCTCGGAATCATTGACAAGGTCGGCACGAAGGACCTCACCGGCGGACGGTTCATCGCCGGCACCGGGACGATCGACGCGGCCGGGAACGTCGGTCCGATCGGCGGCATCCAACTGAAGATGATCGCTGCCCGCAAAGCGGGAGCGACAGTGTTCCTTGCACCGGCCGGCAACTGCAGCGACGTCCTCGGTGCCATCCCCGGCGGGCTGGACGTCGTCAAGGTCAACACCCTGCACGAGGCCGTCCAGGAACTGGAAGCACTGCAGGCCGGCAAGGCCCTCCAGCACTGCTGAACCCGGTCAGTCGAGCAGCGTCGCCAGCAGTGCCTGTGCCAGGTTCGGTGCCAGGTCTGGACCGGTGAGCAGTTCGTCGCTGCCCGGTTCGGTGGGCCGCAGCCGCAGAACTACCGCGCTCGTTCCGTCACGCACGACGGCCACGACCAACCGAGCCTCACGGCGCTCCGGATGGTTCGCGGCCACGTTCAGGGCCTGCGGCCCGTCGGGCAGACTTGCCTCGGCGGACGGCGGCAGGAACATGATCTCCTGGCTCAACGCGCAACCGAGGACCGAATCGGGCCAGGAGATCTGCGCGAGCGCCTCGTCCAGCGGCCCGTCGGGTAGTTCGCCCTGTTCGATCGGGGTGAGCGCGTCTCCGACCGCGTCACCCAGCCCAAGACGCTCAGCCGCCTCGGGTTCGTCGGCCGCAAATTTGGCGGCCCGGACGAGGGCAAACAGGGCCGGACGCTGGTCCCAGCCGGCCTGGCGCACATGCGCTTCGATCTCGGCCGCCGCGGACTCCAGGAACGGCACAGCGGGTGTCATAGCCCGATCCTGCCCCACACCGGTGAGGAACCCGCAGCCCGGCCGGTACGTTGAGCGCAAAGAGTCAACCCGTACCCGAGGAGCTGTCCCGTGGCCATGCGGCCTCCGATTCCGAGCCTGACCCTGTCGCGCCGCTCGAAGGTCGCCCTGATCGTCGTGGGCGTGTTGATCGTGCTGCTGGTCGTGGCCGTCAAGTTCACCGGCGTCTACGTCAACTGGCTGTGGTTCGGCGGCGTCGGGTATCGCGGCGTGTACAGCCACGTCATCTGGACCCGACTCATCCTGTTCGCCATCTTCGGCGTGCTGATGGCGCTGATCATCGGGGCCAATCTCGTCGTCGCGTACCTGGCCAGGCCACCGTTCCGGCCGATGTCGGCCGAGCAGCAGAATCTTGAGCGATACCGGGTGGTCCTTGAACCTCGGCGCAAGCTGATCCTCGCCGTCGTGATGGTGATCGCTCTGCTGGCCGCTGGCCTGTCGGCGCAGAACAACTGGAAGAGCTGGCTGCTCTGGCTCAACGGCGGCAGCTTTGGCGTCACAGATGCCCAGTTCCACCGCGACATCTCCTTCTTCGCGTGGGACTACCCGGTCTACCGCCTCATGCTCGGCTTCGGGTTCACCGCGATCATCATCTCGGTCGTGCTCGCGGTCGGCGTGCACTACCTGTCCGGAGCGATCCGGCTGCAGACCCCCGGTCCGAAGATCACCCCCGCGGCCCGTCGGCACCTGACAATCCTGGTGTTCGTGTTCATGGCCTTGAAGGCCGTCGCGTACTGGCTGGATCGATACGGGTTGGTCTTCTCCGACCGCAGCAAGTTCACCGGCGCGTCCTACACCGACGTGCACTCGGTCCTACAGGCCAAGACGATCCTGTTCTGGATCGCGATCATCCTGGCGCTGGGCGTGCTCGCCAGTCTGTGGCTGCGTAGCGCGTTGCTGCCCGGTATCGGGTTCATCGTGCTCATGGTGCTCAGCGTGCTGATCGGCGGCATCTACCCTGCGATCGTGCAGCAGGTCTCGGTCAAGCCGAACGCCAGCTCGAAGGAAGCGCCGTACATCCTGCGCAACATTGACGCCACCCGTCAGGCGTACAACATCGTCACCAAAACCACTTCCGCTCCTGCCGGCCCCGTCGACTATCAGGACTACACCCCCACCTCTCAGCCGTCGTCGACCGCCCTGGTCCCCAGCAACCCGACGATCAGCGATATTCGGATCCTCGACCCGAACGTCATCTCACCGACCGTCACGCAGCAGCAGTCCGGCAAGAACGTCTACGGCTTCGCCAGCAAACTAGATGTCGACCGGTACACGATCAATGGCGTTGTGCACGACTACATCGTCGGCGTTCGCGAGTTGGACGCCAGCAAGCTTGAGGGCACCCAGTCGAACTGGATCAACGAACACACGAACTACACCCACGGTTACGGCTTCGTTGCCGCCCAGGCGAACAAGGACGTCACCACGATCGGCAATCAGGCCGGCGCCTACGAGGAGGGTGGTATCCCCCAGACCGGCCCGCTCAAGTTGACGGATCCGCAGACCTATTACGGCGAACTGCTCCCGAACTATTCGATCGTCGGTGCCGCTGGCGAGCCGCAGGAGTTCGACGGGAATGGGACGACCAAGACCCGTTATGCAGGTTCTGGCGGAGTCTCGCTCGGCAACTTCGTCAACCGCTTGGCATTCGCGATCAACTACAAGCAGACGAACTTCCTGCTGAACGACGCGGCCAGCGCAAGCGGCGCGAAGATCATCTTCAACCGTGATCCACGGACGATCGTGCAGAAGGTCGCGCCGTACCTGACGGTCGACTCAGATCCGTACCCGATCGTGGACCAGAGCAGCGGACACATTGTATGGATCGTCGATGGTTACACGACCATCAACGATTACCCTTACTCGGAAAGGCAATCGCTGTCGAGCCTGACCGAAGACTCGCTGTCGACGAACAACAAGACCGCCAGCCAACCGAACGACAGCATCAACTACATCCGTAACTCGGTGAAGGCGACCGTTGACGCGTACACGGGCAAGGTGACGCTCTATCAGTGGGATACGTCCGATCCGGTACTGAACGCCTGGATGAAGATCTTCCCCGGCACGGTGCAACCGAAGTCCGCGATGCCGCAGGACGTGCTGGACCACGTCCGGTACCCGGAGGACCTTTTCGAG
The DNA here is from genome assembly GCA_039923055.1 of Jatrophihabitantaceae bacterium. GTDB lineage: Bacteria > Actinomycetota > Actinomycetes > Mycobacteriales > Jatrophihabitantaceae > DASXYU01. The sequence goes on along the minus strand of JBDTDN010000367.1, from coordinate 432 downwards.
ATCCAACGAGCCACCCTCGCGCAGTATCACGTCGATGACCCGGTGACGTTCTACAACGCCAGCGACAAGTGGACCGTCCCTGCCGACCCGACCGACCCGTCGGCTAACCAGCCGCCGTACTACGTGCTTGCGGCACCACCGGACGGTTCATCCATGCAGCCGCAGTTCCAGCTCACGACGCCGATGAAAGTGAACAACTCGACGTACCTCGCGGCCTATGTGAGCGTGGACAGCGATCCGGCCAACTACGGCGCGATCACGGTGCTGCGGTTGCCACCGGGCTCGGTGATCCAGGGCCCGGAACAGGTGTTCAACAACTTCAACACCCAGCCGACAATCTCCAAGGACATCGCCCTGCTCGGTGGCGGGGGGTCCACCGTGGTCCACGGCAACCTGCTCACACTGCCAGTGGGTAATTCGTTCCTCTACGTC
>JBDTDN010000366.1:0-4136 GCA_039923055.1 Jatrophihabitantaceae bacterium | reverse complement strand
ACGATCAAGTTCCGCCTCCTCCGAGCGGACCCGTGCCGCGTCTGCCTCGAGGGCGGCCCGGCCCTGCTCATGCCTGGCCGATGCTGTCAACAACTCCCCACGAACGCGCTCAGCCTCGACCGTGAGCGCGCCCGCCTGCCCCTCGGCCGCACGGACAATTGCTTGCGCTTCGGTCTGAGCGGATCGACGCAGCACGTCCGACTCGGACTGCGCGAGCTGACGTACCGAGGCCGCCTCTGCCTCAGCCATTCGCAGCGCGACCGCCGCCTGCGTCGCGCTGCTGTCCGGATCTGCGGTTGCATGTCGCGGGCTGGTTGCCGTGGGCGTGCGCCGACTGTAGACGTAGACGAACAGCAGCCCGAGCACGAAGATCGCGCCGATTGCCGCGTACCAGACCTCGTGCATCGCCGTCTCCTGTCGCCGTCAATCGTGGCCAGGGAACGCGTCAGCCAAATCTGGACCGGCAGATGCCACCGCGAGCCGCAAGATCGACGACCAGATTGCGGTAGCTCCCTGCCCGGGAGGGGTTGCCCGGCCTTTCGTGAGTGCCAACAGAAGTATCGATATATATCGGTCGTCAAGGGCGGACTCGACCGAGCCCGAGGCTGCCGACCAAGGTGATCTGCGTTGTTCCTGGTACTGCGAGGTTATGAACGTCTGACGGACAATGCAAGTAAGCCAAACACCAGCCCCGCATAACCGGCACTTTACGGCGCGGTGGACAAGTCTGCTCGGTCAGGGCGACCGCTAAGGCTCGGCGAGTTCGACCTCGGCCAGCAGCGTTCTGACCACGTCGTGCGCCATGGCCGGCGCGTAACCGCGGCGGGCCAGCAACCCGACCAACCGTCGGGCCTGAGCGAGCGGCTCCAGCCCGGACAACTGCGTCAGTCGTTTGCTTGCCAGCGCACAGGCCGCGTCCCGTTCGCTGTCCGGATCGATTTGCTCGACCGCGGTCCGGACCGTGTCCTCATCCACCCCGCGATGCCGCAGTTTCTTCGCCACTGCCCGACCGGCCAGGCCTCGTTCTCGATGTTGGGCGAGTGCGTAACCGTTCGCCAGCGCCCGATCATCGATCAAACCGACCTCGGTGAACCGGTCGAGCACCCGTTCAGCGGCCTCGTCCGGCACGCCTTTGCGGCGCAGCGCACTCGCCAGTTCACCGCGCGTACGCGCACGCCGGTCCAGCAGACGCAGGCAGATCGTCCGCGCTACCGACTCCGGGTCTGCGGGCGGACCGAGACTGACCTGGTCATCCGGCGGGACAAACACCGACATGCTCAGAAGTCGACCGGGGTCGGCAGCACATCGATCGGTGCACTCTCGTCCAACCGCGCGCCGACGCCCAACTTCTCCTTGATCTTCTTCTCGATCTCATCGGCCATGTCCGGATTGTCACGTAGGAAGCTGCGCGCGTTTTCCTTTCCTTGGCCGAGTTGATCGGAGTCGTAGGTGTACCAAGCCCCAGACTTCTTCACCAGGCCCTGCTCCACACCGACGTCGATGAGCGAACCCTCGCGGCTGATGCCCTGGCCGTAGACGATGTCGAACTCGGCCTGCTTGAACGGCGGTGCGACCTTGTTCTTGACGACCTTCACCCGGGTCCGGTTGCCGACGGCCTCGCCGCCGTCCTTCAACGTCTCGATGCGCCGCACGTCCAGCCGTATCGACGCGTAGAACTTCAGCGCCTTGCCACCGGTTGTCGTCTCGGGGCTGCCAAACATGACCCCGATCTTTTCGCGGAGTTGGTTGATGAAGATCGCCGTGGTGTTGGTGTTGCTCAGTGCGCCAGTGATCTTGCGCAGCGCTTGACTCATCAGGCGGGCCTGCAAACCGACATGGCTGTCGCCCATCTCGCCCTCGATCTCGGCGCGGGGCACGAGTGCGGCCACCGAGTCGATGACGACGATGTCTATCGCACCCGAGCGGATCAGCATGTCCATGATCTCCAACGCCTGCTCACCGGTGTCCGGTTGGCTGACCAGCAGGGCGTCGGTGTCTACGCCCAACGCCCGCGCATAGTCAGGGTCCAGCGCATGCTCGGCGTCGATGAACGCGGCAATACCGCCAGCGGCCTGCGCGTTGGCGACCGCATGCAGAGCCACCGTGGTCTTACCTGAGCTTTCCGGACCGTAGATCTCCACGACACGGCCACGTGGCAGGCCGCCGATCCCGAGTGCGATGTCCAGTGCGATCGATCCGGTGGGAATCACCTCGATCGGCACGGCGGGGCGATCGCCGAGTCGCATCACCGCGCCCTTGCCGTGCTGCTTCTCGATCTGTGCCATTGCGACGTCGAGCGCCTTGTCCCGGTCGAAGCCTGCTGCCATCGAAGAACACCTCTTAGTGAGTAGTTGGTGGGCGGTCAGACGACGTGCCCTGCTTGACTGACGACGGTAGATCGGGCCACCGACAGATTGTCGAAGACGCGGGCAGTTGTGGACAACTGGCCCGTTGTGGGCAGCGTAGCCGAACAGGTGTTCGATGATGGACAATCGGCAACCCGACACGCCGATCCTTCAGCGGAGTTGGCTCGGCACCTCGAACTCGACACACACCGCACGCCAGATCTCCTTGGGGCCGACCCCGTTCTCCAACGCCTGATTCACCGTCGAGCCGAGCGCCGAGATGCGATAGTCGGCGGCCACGCTGCGCGCGTAGGCGCCGCCGAAGCGGGCATCCATCCGCTGCCAGAACTCAGTGAGTCGCATGTCGCCAGCCTAATGCGGTCCAGGTGTCAGGATCGATTGCCGACCACCACATGAGCCCAGTCCTACCGAAATCCATTTCGGCCGGCTGCCAGGATTATGGGCGTGAGTTCATCCGACATCTGGTACGCGCTTCCCGTCCTCACCGGTCCACTCGTACGCCTGGAACCGCTCACGATCGAGCATGCTGACGGCTACCTGGCGGCCGTGCAGTCCGACGGCGGGGCCGAGGACGTGTACCGCTGGCTCGGCAAGGGGCCCGCACCGACTGACCTCGACCAGGCGCGTACGACTATCGCATCGGCACTGGCCGCCCGGGCGCGCGGCGAGCGTCTGCCGTACGTCCAACTGGACGCCACGACAGGCACGGTGATCGGCACGACGAGCTACTACGAGGTCCTCCCGACTGCGCGGGCGATCGCTATCGGTCACACCTGGCTGGGCAGACGCTGGTGGCGCACCGGCTACAACACCGACTCCAAGCTGCAACTGCTGACTTACGCCTTCGAGGTGCTCGGCGCGGCACGCGTGGTCTGGCACACCGACCAGTTGAACGAGCGTTCGCAGGCCGCTATCGCGCGGCTCGGTGCCACGCGCGAAGGGGTGCTTCGTAAGCACAGGATCCGCTTCGACGGAACCTGGCGCAACACGGTCCAGTACGCCATGACCGATGACGACTGGCCGAGCGTGCGGGCTCGCCTCACCGAGCGTCTCGCCGCCGGCTGACACCGTCGGTCGCGGTGCCGGGCGCGTCTGTCCAACGCCCCTGTCGGACCAGGCGCGCAGACTGGACGCCGTGACCCGCTTCTCCCCCGCCACGGCAGCCTGGCTGGACGGCGCTTTCGCGGCGCCTACGCCCGCCCAGGTCGGTGCATGGGAGGCGATCGCGCGCGGCGAACATACCCTCGTCGTAGCCCCCACCGGCTCCGGGAAGACGCTGGCCGCTTTTCTATCCGCCCTCGACCGGTTGGCCGTGTTGCCCATCCCGGTTGACCGGGCCAGCCGGTGCCGGGTGGTGTATGTCAGCCCGCTCAAAGCGCTGGCAGTGGACGTCGAACGCAATCTGCGAGCGCCGCTGAACGGCATCCGGCAGGCTGCGGCGCGACTGGGTCTCACCGAACCCGACATCACCGTGGCGATGCGCTCCGGTGACACCCCCGCCGACCAGCGCCGCGCCTTCGCGCGCCGTCCCTCGGACATCCTGATCACCACGCCGGAGTCGCTGTTCCTGTTGTTGACCTCGGCCGCACGCGAGTCACTGCGGAGCGTCGACACCGTCATCGTCGACGAGGTCCACGCCGTCTGCTCCACCAAGCGCGGCGCCCATCTGGCCGTGTCGCTCGACCGGCTCGACGCGTTGCTTAAGCAACCCGCCCAGCGCATCGGCCTGTCCGCCACTGTCCGCCCAGTCGACGAGGTGGCCACGTTCCT
>JBDTDN010000365.1:0-4231 GCA_039923055.1 Jatrophihabitantaceae bacterium | reverse complement strand
GGACGAGGCGTTCGGCGAGGCGAAGCGGCGGGATGTGCCGGTGCTGTTGAGTGTCGGCTACGCCAGTTGCCACTGGTGCCACGTAATGGCCCACGACTCGTTCGAGAACGACGAGGTTGCCGCGCTGCTGAATGCGAACTACGTCAGCATCAAGGTCGATCGCGAGGAGCGCCCAGACATCGACGCCGTCTATATGGAGGCGACAACCGCGCTCACCGGCCAGGGAGGCTGGCCGATGACCTGCCTGCTCACACCGGACGGAAAGCCTTTCTACGCGGGCACATTCTTCCCGCGCGAACAGTTCACGGCGCTGCTGCAGACCGTCGCGCAGGCCTGGTCGAAGGATCGCGCAGAAGTGGTCGCGGCCGGCCAGCGGATCGTCGAGGCGATCGCGTCGGTGGCATCATCTGACCTGTCGGGCAACCTACCTGACGCAGCACTACTCGACTCGGCCGCAGCCGCGCTCGCCGGCCAGTTCGACCAGAGGAATGCCGGGTTCGGACGCGCGCCGAAGTTTCCGTCGTCCATGGTCCTGGAGTTCCTGCTGCGTCAGTACGAACGGTCCGGCCACCAGTCCTCGCTGGAGATGGCCGCGCGGACGCTGACCGCGATGGCTCGCGGCGGCATCTACGACCAATTGGGGGGAGGCTTCGCGCGGTATTCGGTTGACGAGGCCTGGGTCGTGCCGCACTTCGAGAAGATGCTCTACGACAATGCCCTGCTGCTGCGGGTCTACCTGCATTGGTGGCGACTAACCGCTGACCCGCTGGCCGGACGCATCGCGCGCGAGACCGCCGACTTCTTGATCAGCGACCTCGGTACGCCCGAAGGAGGATTCGCGTCCGCGCTGGATGCCGACACCGACGGAGTCGAGGGGCTGACCTACGTCTGGACACCTTCCCAGCTACGGGAAGTCCTCGGCGAGTCGGCGGGCGCGGCCGCAGGCCTGTTCGAGGTGACGGCATCGGGAACCTTCGAGGAGGGCGCATCGACCCTGCAGTTGTTACGAGATCCCGAGGATCCTCGGCGGTACCAGGAACTCCGCGCGCTGCTGCTGACCTCTCGCACGACGCGCCCACAGCCGGCGCGTGATGACAAGATCGTCACCGCCTGGAACGGGCTGGCAATCGCCGCACTCGCCGAGGCGGCTGGGCTGCTGGATGAGCCGCGGTACCTGCATGCTGCGGCCGCCGCTGCCGAACTGGTCGTCGGTACGCATCTTGTCGAGGGCCGACTCCGCCGGACGTCGCGGGGTGGTGTCGCGGGTTCGGCACTTGCGGTTGCCGAAGACTACGGCGATCTTGCCGAAGGGCTGCTGGCACTGCATCAGGCCACCGCCGACCCGCGCTGGCTGCAGCACGCTGGCAAACTACTCGACTTCGCATTGATCCACTTCGCCGACCATGACGAGGGAGGATTCTTCGACACGGCCGACGACGCGGAGGTGCTGGTGCGCCGGCCGAAGGACCCGTCCGACAACGCTGCGCCGTCCGGTTCGAGCGCGCTGGCGCAGGCGTTGCTGACCTACTCCGCGCTCACCGGCTCGCACGAGCATCGTGTCGCCGCCGAGCGCGCCCTCGCCGCAGTGAGCGGTTTGGGCGTACGGCAGCCGCGATTCCTCGGCTGGGGTCTGGCTGCGGCCGAGGCACTGGTCGGCGGCCCGGTCCAGATCGCGATCGTCGGCGAGCGCCGAGTCGGACCGCTGATGTCGGCAGCTCTCAAACACCGCCCACCCGGTGCGGTGGTCATCGGCGGCGAGCCGGACGCATCGGGCATTGCGCTGCTGGCCGGCCGTCCACTCGTGACCGGTCGGCCAGCGGCGTACGTCTGTCGCGGCATGGTCTGCGACCTTCCGGTCACCACCGTTGCCGACCTACTGGCCGCCCTGTCCTGAGTTGAGTTGCCGTCCGTCGGGTGGCGGGCAGTGGTGAGGACCTCGGCGGAGCCCAGGCTGAATACAGCGTGCCGCCCGCGGCGAAGTCGCGTCGCGCACTGAGTCCGCCCGAGCAGGCGAGGGCGGCACGGGGACCGACTGCGGCCCTATAAGTTGGGTCCCTCGGCGCGTAGCTTGTCCACCTCGGACATCGCCTCGCGCAGGCTGGCCAGCCACTGATCGGTGTGCTCACCGACCAGGGTGACACACCAGGCCAGGGCGTCGGATCGGGACCGTGCGACGCCGGAGTCGACCAGCGTGTCCAGCACCCGTCGTTCGTCCTGGCGGAGTCGGGTCATGACCGGCACGGCTAGGTGGGTGAACAGCGAGCGGGTGTCTGCGATCGACGCCCCCCATGCGATCTTGCGGCCGTAGCGAGCCTCCGCCTCGTCCGCGATCGTCATCCGCTCCTCGCGGGTGTCCTCGCGGAAGCGCCCGATCCGTCCGACCGCGGCGGCTTCGCGTACGGCGGCTGTGTCGCCCTTGGCCGCTGCTGGTGCGGCGAGTTCGCCCACCACGATGATCTCCTCGCGGTCGACGGTGATCGTCGGCACCGTGGTGAACCAGTCGTCGGGCAGTCGTCCGGTCAGCCAGGCGGCGGCGTCGTCGGCCGACGGGAGATCGGCCTGCTGCCAGCCGCCGGGACGGCCGAAGCCTCTGCCCCGACCGCCAGGTCCGTGCCCGTGCCCGCGTCCGCCGTGGCCTGCTCGGCCGCCGTGCTCGCGGTCACCTCGTGCGCGCTCGCCCTCCGGTGTGCGGAATCGACGTTCGCCGGTGCGTTCCCAGCGGCCCTGTGTGTTGTGTTCGTGCATGTCTTACCCCCATCATTGTAGTGCAGTAATTACAACATTACATATCGAGTCTCCACAAGCAAAATAGCTCTTGATAGGTGGTGCTCGCCAGGGCGACCACCACCTATCAAGATCGGGTCAGCTGAAGACGCAGAGCCAGATCGCGACGTAGTGGCACGCGGCGGCGACGAGGGTGCAAGCGTGGAACACCTCGTGGAAGCCGAAGGTCCCTGGGAACGGGTTCGGCTTCTTCAGCCCGTAGATGACGGCGCCGATCGTGTAGACGATGCCGCCGAGCGCGATGAGTACGAATGCGGTCACGCCCGCGCGGTGCAGCATGTCGGGAAAAACGAAGGCGGCGACCCAGCCCAGCGCGATGTAACAGGGCACCGAAAGCCAGCGTGGCGCGGTCGGCCAGGCCATCTGCAAGATCACGCCACCGAGCGCGCCCGCCCAGACGATGATCAGGATCGTGACGGCTGTGGCGTGATGCAGCGTCAGCACGACGAGCGGGGTGTACGTCCCGGCGATGAACACGAAGATCATCGAGTGGTCCAGGCGCTTCATCAGCATCCGGGTCTGTGGCCTCCACGACAGCCGGTGGTACAGCGCGGACGTCCCGAACAGCAACGTGACCGTGACTGCATAGATCGCAGTGGCAACTCCGGCCGTCAGCCCACGCATATCGGCGGCGACGATGATGAGCGTCGCACCTGCCGCCAGCGAGGCGAACGCAGCGTAGGCGTGCAGCCAGCCCCGCATCCGCGGCTTGAACTCGGCGACGACGACAGCCAGAGCAGCACTCGGGCTGGCCGGCACCGGCTCGGTCGTCGTCATACATCCAAAGATACGGCAGCCCGATTAGCTCCGTGGTCCGAGCAAGACTGCACTCTCAGTCGATCGTGACCGAGATCGGGCGCGCTATGTTTGGCCCCGTGGGAGTGCGCGACGCGGTCTACTCGGTGTACGAGCGCAGGCTGCGCACCCACCTGGACGGCCTGCCGATTCCGCGGCACATCGCGATCATGATTGACGGCAACCGCCGCTGGGCGCGCGCGGCAGGGTTCGACGACGTCAGCCAGGGACATGTGGTTGGCGCCCGGCACATCGCGAACCTGCTCGACTGGTGCACCGAGACCGGTGTCGCGCACGTGACGATCTGGCTGCTATCGACCGACAACCTACGTCGACCAACGGATGAATTGGAGCCGTTGCTGCGCATCATCGCCGGTGTTGCGGAGGAGTTGTCAGCAGACGGTCGCCCGTGGCGGCTACATGCGGTCGGTGCGCTGGATCTGCTGCCGCAGGCGACCACCCAAGCACTCAAGGCCGCCGAGGAACGCACTGCCGACCGGGACGGCCTGACGGTCAACATCGCGGTCGGCTACGGCGGCCGACGCGAGATCGCCGACGCCGTCCGTTCGCTGCTGCACGAACACGCCGCGGCCGGGACGTCGATCGAAGAACTGGCCGAACTCATCAGCGTCGACCACATCGCCGATCACCT
>JBDTDN010000364.1:0-13171 GCA_039923055.1 Jatrophihabitantaceae bacterium | reverse complement strand
ACACCTGGACCACCATCGGCGCCGCCCTGCACATCAGCCGACAAGCCGCACAACAACGCTTCAGAAAAGATCAACACTGGAAGGGTTGACACAGGGCTTCTCATGAGGGGTCCCTGTTGGCGGCGGTCTGTTCGGCGGGGCTCTGTGTGACGGGGGCGATCGTGACCACGGCACCGGAAGCCGCGGCGAGGTGCTGCCGGACGGCTGCGCCGCGTGCGTTGGTCGGTATCCAGACCACACCGTCGGCAACACAGTCGGCGCTTTGGCCGATGACGAGCGGCAGGACGAGCGAACCTCGCTCGGTCGTGAGCCTCACCGTGGCGCCGTCGGTCAGCCCGGCGGCGGCCGCGGTCGCCTTGCTCACCAGTGCGCGGGCCGGCTTGGCCGTACCGGCAAGGTTGTCATCGCCGTCCTGAGCGCGGCCGGCGTCGAGCAGTTCGGCCCACGTCGCCAGCAGTACCTGACCCGTACTCGGCACGACGACCGCCGCGGCGGCTTCGCTCGGTGCGGCCGGTCGGGCGGTGCCAATGCCGGCGCCGAGCTCGGCGAGTTCGTCGCGGATCGCCTCCACGGTGCGCAATCCGAGGCGCACGTCCAGTTCTTCGGCGAGCGCGTCGAGTACCTGCGCATCGCTGATTGCACCGGTGTCCAGGGTGCGCTCGAACGGGCGGCGGCGCCCCTCCCACGTGACGTACCGGCCAGCCTTCTCGGCGGTCGGCGCGACAGGCAGGACGACGTCGGCACGGTCGGTGACCGCACTACGTCGGACCTCCAGGCTGACGATGAAGCCCGCGCGATCCAGGGCGTCGCTGGCCAGCGCGGGGTTGGCTGAATCGGCCGGGTCGAGCCCGCCGACGACCAGTGCCGCGAGCGAACCGTCCGCCGCGGACTGCCAGATGGCGTCCACGTCGCGGCCCGGGTGCGAGGAGAGCTCTCCGCCCCAGACTGCGGCAACCTCGGCACGCGCGCCTGCGTCGGAGACGGCACGACCACCGGGCAACAGGGTCGGCAGCGCGCCGGCGTCAATCGCGCCCAATTCCCCCGCACGACGCGGGATCCAGGCAAGTGCCGCACCGGTCGCGGCGGCAACGGCGGCCACCGAGCTCAGCGCGCCGGGCGAGGTAGCCAGTCGCTCGCCGGCGAGGATCACCGTACCCGGTGCCGACAGCGACTGCGAGATCTTCTCGTCCAGTACCTTCAGCGCCGATGCCTCGCCACCGGGCAGCGTCGAGATCAACTGCCCGCCCAGCTTCGTCAGGCCGGTCGAGGCGAGCGGAGCGATCGAGAAGACCTGGGTGCGACCGGAACGGATCGCCTTGTACAGCCGCAGGAAGACGATCGGCGACTCCTCCTCCGGCTCGAAGCCGACAAGCAGTACGGCGGGCGCGCTCTCCAGTGACTCATAGGACACATGCTGAGGCGTGGTGCCGGCAACGTGCGAGCCGAGGAACGCAAGCTCCTCAGCGCTGACCGGGCGCGAACGGTAGTCGATGTCGTTGGTACCCAAGGCGATTCGCGCGAACTTGGCGTACGCGTAGGCGTCCTCTTCGGTCAGCCGGCCACCGGGCAGCACCCCGACCCCGCCGCGGTCAATCGCCTCACGCAGGCCGGTCGCGGCCCGTTCGAGCGCGGTCGGCCAACTCGTCTCGACCAGGTTGCCGCCGTCATCACGGACCATCGGCGCGAGCAGCCGGTCCGCCTGGGTGACCGAGCGGAACGCCCAGCGGCCCTTGTCGCAGTTCCACTCCTCGTTCACCTGCGGATCGTTGCCGGCCATCCGCCGGGTGACCTTGCCACGGCGCCAGTCGGTGCGCTGGGCACAGCCGGCAGCGCAGTTCTCGCAGATCGATTCGGTGGAGCGCAGATCGAACGGCCGGGCCCGGAACCGGTAGGACGCACCGGTGAGCGCTCCGACCGGGCAGATCTGCACGGTGTTGCCGGAGAAGTAGGACTGGAACGGCTGCTCGATCGACGTACCGATCTGCTGTTGCGCACCCCGCTCGAGCAGGTCGATGAACGGATCTCCGGCGATCTGCTCGGAGAAGCGAGTACAGCGCTGGCACATGATGCAGCGCTCACGATCCAGAAGCACGTTCGCGCTGATTGCGATCGGCTTCGGGAAGGTGCGCTTGACGTCGCGAAAACGCGAATCGGCGCGGCCGTTGCTCATGGCCTGGTTCTGTAGTGGGCACTCGCCACCCTTGTCGCAGATCGGGCAGTCCAGCGGATGGTTGATCAGCAGCATTTCCATGACGCCCTGCTGCGCCTTGTCCGCGACCGGCGAGCTGAGCTGGGTCTTGACGACCATGCCCGGCATGACGGTCGTGGTGCAGGACGCGGCCGGTTTGGGCATGCCACGACCGTTGCCCATATCGGTGACCTCGACCAGGCACTGCCTGCACGCGCCGGCAGGCTCGAGCAGCGGGTGGTCGCAGAAGCGCGGAATCTGGATGCCCAACTGCTCCGCGACACGGATCAGCAGCGTGCCCGGCGGCACCGAAACCTCGAAGCCGTCGATCGTGACAGAGATCAGGTCTTCCTTATTCACGATGGCAGTCATACTGGCTCCTTCGTCGCTCGCACGACGAGTGCTCTGCTCAGTGATGACCTCGCGAGCTCGGTCATGTCCGGGCTCCGGCCAGCGTGCGAGTGCCGTGTCCGGCAAGATTGAATGGGCAGCCACCGCCGGTGACGTGGGCGACGTACTCGTCCCGGAAGTGCTTGATCGAGGACGTGACCGGGCTGACCGCGCCGTCACCGAGCGCACAGAACGCACGGCCCAGAATATTGTTGGACAGATCGAGCAAGGTGTCGAGATCCTCCATCGTCCCCTCGCCGTTCTCCAACCGGTCGTAGATGCGGACGTACCAGAACGTTCCCTCACGGCACGGCGTGCACTTGCCACACGACTCGTGCGCGTAGAACTGCGACCACTTCTGCGTCGCACGCACGACACAGTCATCCTCATCGAAGATCATCAGTGCGGACGTGCCGTTCATCGAACCGGCCTTGGCTGCCGAATCGAAGTCCAGCGCTACGTCCAGTTGTTCGGTGGTGAACATCGGGGTGGACGAGCCGCCGGGCGTCCAGAACTTCAATCCCTTGCCGCGGCTCATCCCACCGGCCAGTTCGAGCAGTTCGCGCAGGGTCGATCCCATCGGTGCCTCGTACTGGCCGGGGTTCGCGACACGGCCGGACAGCGAGTAGATCGATGTGCCGGGCGAACCCTCGGGACCGAGCGCCTTGTACCAGTCAGCGCCGCCCAGCACGATGTACGGCACGGACGCGAGGGTGCCGACGTTGTTCACCGTCGTGGGCTTGTCGTACAGACCGTTGGTCGCAGGGAACGGCGGCTTCAGGCGAGGCTGCCCGCGCCGACCTTCCAGTGAGTCGAGCAGCGCGGTCTCTTCGCCGCAGATATAGGCGCCGGCTCCGCCGTGCACGGTGATCTCGCAGTCGAAGCCCTTACCGAGAACGTTCGCGCCGAGGTAACCCTTCGTGCGCGCCTGCTCGATGGCCGCCGTGACCCGGCGGATCGCATGGACCGCCTCCCCGCGCATATAGACGAACGCCCGCGAGGCACGGATCGCGTAGCAGGCGATGATGATGCCCTCGACCATCGAGTGCGGGTCGTTCATCATCAACGGCAGGTCGCGGCACGTACCCGGCTCGCCCTCGTCGGCATTGACCACGACGTAGCGATCGCCCAGCGGTTGGCCCTTGGGCTCGGCGACGAACGACCATTTCATCCCGGTCGGGAAACCGGCACCGCCACGGCCGCGCAGCGTGGACTCCTTGACCAGTGCGATGAGTTCGTCCGGCTGCATGTCCAGTGCCTTGCGCAACCCGGCGTAGCCGTCCAACCGCTCATAGTTCTCGATCTTCCACGGTTGATCGGTACCGAACCGCTTGGTGAGGACAGGTGTGAGGATCATTTCTTCTCCCCGCCGGCCGGGTGTGCCGAATCGGACTGCGCCGTCTTCAACGGTGCATCGTGCGCGCTGGTGGGCTGCTTGGATGCCTGGCCGGCGTTCGACCCCGCCTCGCTGACCGCCTCAGTTCCCTGCGGCCTGGTCGAGTACGACGGCGCGGTGTCGCCGCGTTCGATCGCCAGCTTGACGCCGACGTCCGTCGGGACGCCCGCGCTGACCGCGTCCTGGGCAAGCGTCTGCTCGTCGAAGAAACCGGCGACCTGGCGCTCGATCTGCTTGAACGTGCACAGCGGCGCGCCACGGGTCGGCGTCGGCCTCGCTCCGGACTGCAGTTCGCTGACCAGGCTGCGGGCGCTGCCGACGGTCTGATTGTCGAAGAACTCATAGTTCACCGTGACGACCGGCGCGTAGTCGCAGGCGGCCAGGCACTCGGCGTGCTCAAGGGTGATCTTGCCGTTCGGAGTCGTTTCGTCGTTGCCGATGCCGAGGGTGTCCTTCAGCGCGGTGAAGATCTCGTCGCCGCCGAGCATTCCGCAGAGCGTATTCGTGCAGACGCTGACCAGGTATTCACCGGTGGGTGTGCGCTTGTACATCGTGTAGAACGTTGCGACGGCCGACACCTGCGCCTTGGTGATGTTCAGTTGCTCGGCACAGAACGCGATGCCGTCCGGGGTGATCTGCCCCTGAACGGACTGCACGAGGTGCAGCATCGGCAGCAGCGCCGAGCGGGCCTGACCCTCGGGGTAGCGCGCGATCAACTCCTGCGCCTCGGCGTGGGTCGTGGCGTCGAAAGCCGCCGGGTCCCCCGGCCGTTCAAGCGGAATCACTGACGTTCGGAAGTTGGGCTCACTCATCAGCGGTCGCACCCACCCATGACGGGGTCGATCGAGGCGACGGAGGCGATCACATCGGAGATCATGCCGCCGATCGACATCGTAGCCGTGCCCTGCAGGTTGATGAAGCTCGGTTCGCGGAAGTGCACACGATACGGACGGGTGCCTCCGTCACTGACGACGTGCGCGCCCAACTCACCGCGCGGGGACTCGATCGCCTGGTACACCTGACCGGGCGGGACGCGGAAGCCCTCGGTGACCAGCTTGAAGTGGTGGATCAGTGATTCCATCGAAGTGTTCATGATCTTCTGCACGTGCGCGAGTGAGTTGCCCATACCGTCCGGGCCGACCGACAACTGCGCCGGCCAGGCGATCTTTGGATCGTCGATGATCACTGGTCCTGGCTCGAGGCGGTCCAGCACCTGTTCGACGATCTTCACCGACTCCCACATCTCCGCGACGCGTACGACGTACCGCGACCAGCAGTCGCCGCGGTCGTCGGTCGGAACCTCGAAGTCGAAGTTCTCATAGCCCAGGTAGGGGTCGGTCTTGCGCAGGTCCCACGGCAGGCCGGCGGCACGCAGCAATGGTCCGGTGATGCCGAGCGAAATGCAGCCCTCAACGCCGATCCAACCGACGTTCTTGAGCCGGTTGACCCAGATCAATTGGCCGGTGAGCAACTTGTCAATGGCAACGAGTTCCTTGCGGGTTTCCTTGATCCAGTCGCGGATCTTCTCTTCATAGTCGGCGGGCAGATCCTGTGCGACACCGCCCGGCCGAATGTAAGCGTGGTTCATCCGCAAGCCGGTGATCAACTCGAAGATATCTAGGCAGCGTTCGCGGGCGCGGAAGCCGTTCGTCATCGCGGTGAGAGCGCCCAGTTCCATACCGCCGGTAGCCAGCCAGACCCAGTGCGAGGAGATCCGGTTGATCTCCATCATCATGATCCGGATCAGGTTGGCACGCTCAGGAACGGTGACCCCGAGCAGTTTCTCCACGCCCATGCAGTAGGCGGTCTCGTTGAAGAACGGCGAGAGGTAGTCGGCGCGGGTCAGGAACGTGACGGCCTGAGTCCAGGTGCGGAACTCGGAGCTCTTCTCGATCCCGGTGTGCAGGTAGCCGACCACCACGCGTGCGTCGGTGACGGTCTCGCCTTCCAGTTCGAGCACCAGGCGGAGCACGCCGTGCGTGGACGGGTGCTGCGGGCCCATGTTCAGGACCAGTCGTTCCTCGCGCAGCGCATCCCCACCGAGCACTTTGTCCCAGTCACCGCCGGTCAGGTTGTAGACGCGCCCCTCGGTCGTCTCGCGAGACGGTGCATATGCGTCAGTCACCGGACCACCTCGATCCGATCGGCGTGGCACGCGAAGCCGTGGAGAGCGTTCACTCCGGTTCTCACTTGTACACCCGCCTTTCATCCGGCGGCGGAATCGTCGCACCCTTGTACTGCACTGCAATTCCGCCCAGCGGATAGTCCTTGCGCTGCGGGTGGCCGTCCCAGTCGTCCGGCATCAGGATGCGGGTGAGCGCCGGGTGGCCATCGAAGACGATCCCGAACATGTCCCAGGTCTCGCGCTCCTGCCAGTCCGCGCCCGGGTACAGCCCAGTGACCGACGGGAGGTGTGGGTCGGCGACGGTCACCGCGACCTCGAGTCGGATGCGGCGGCGGTAGGTCATCGAGGTCAAGTGGTAGACCGCGTGCAGCCGGTTGGTGTCCGGCTCGTCGGGGTGGAGGTAGTCGACGCCGGACACGCTGGACAGCAGCTCGAAGCGCAGGTTGGCGTCGTTGCGTAGCGCGGTGGCCACGCCAAGCAGGTGCTCGCGCGCGATGTGCAGGGTCAACTCGCCGCGGTCCAGTACGACCTTCGTGATCGCCTCGCCGGTCCCTGGGTATGCCGCCTGCAGCGCGTCCACAACCTCGTCGAAGTAGCCGCCGTAAGGTCGCTCGGCCGACGGCGCCGTCCACGGTTCGCGGATCAGCCCGCCGTAGCCTGAGGTGTCGCCCGAGCCGGCGACTCCGAACATCCCATGCCGCTCGACGCCGAAGACAGCATCGTTCGGTCCCTGCGGGACAGTGGTGGGCTCGATCTCGTTTGCCGGTTGGTCTGTCATCGCGCGTACTTGATCGAGGACGGAACGAGTTCGACGTGCTGATCGATCAGCTTGGCGGCGCGCTTGGGGCCCAGCGGCTCGTTCATGATCTTGTGGTGCAGCTTGAGGATGGCGTCGATGAGCATCTCCGGACGCGGCGGGCAACCGGGCAGGTACATGTCGACCGGGACGACGTGGTCTACGCCCTGCACGATCGCGTAGTTGTTGAACATCCCGCCCGAACTCGCGCAGACACCCATCGCGATGACCCACTTCGGGTCGGCCATCTGGTCGTAGATCTGCCGAACGACCGGCGCCATCTTCTGGCTGACGCGCCCGGCGACGATCATCAGATCGGCCTGCCGCGGCGACGGCCGGAAGACCTCCATGCCGAAACGTGCGGAGTCAAAGCGCGGAGCGCCGAAGGTCATCATCTCGATCGCACAGCAGGCCAGCCCGAACGTAGCCGGCCAGAGCGAGGACTTGCGAGTCCAGTTGACCAATTTCTCCACGCTCGCCAGCAGCACACCGTCCGGGAGCTTCTCCTCTAGACCCATTACTCAGCACCCATTGCGTTAGTCCCAATCCAGTCCGCCGCGACGCCACACGTAGGCGTACGCAACGAACACGGTGACAATGAACAAGATGATCTCAACAAGCCCGAACAGCCCGAGCGCCTTGTTCGACACGGCATACGGGTACAGGAAGATGATCTCGATGTCGAAGACGATGAACAGCATCGCGGTCAGGAAGTACTTGATCGGGAAGCGGTTCGGGCCCAGCGCCTGTGGCGTCGGTTCGATACCGCACTCGTAGAAGTCCAGCTTCGCCTTGTTGTAACGGTGCGGGCCGATGAACGGTGCGATGGTGACCGAGAACCCCGCAAAGGCCAGGGCCAATGCGAACAGCAGCAGGATCGGCAGGTACGGGGCAAGCATCTAGACCCGCTCTCCCTTCTGACCAACGGCCTTGCACGTGTTGGCATGGCGACGCGCTGAAAAGGTTAATGGGTATCCGATGACGCTGGCGTAGTGAGGCATACCTAACGCACCGCCGGGGTGAGCCGGGTCAGCGCGTTGATTACCCGATCCGAGATGTCGCTGGTGGACATGCTGGTCGGGTCGGTGAGATTCGCCAGCAGTTTCAGCACGAAACGCATCAGCGCGGGGTGTGGCAGGCCATGACGGGTACAGGCCTGCATCACCTTCGGGTTGCCGATCAACTTCACGAAGACGCCGCCAAGGCGGTAGTACGCGCCCCACTCCTGCTGCATCCGGCGGGGGTAACCGGCCAGGGCGAGCTCACGTCCGGACCCGGCCGGGCGCGCCAACGCTTGCACGACGGCCTCGGCCGCGAACTTGCCTGACTCCATCGCGTACGGGATGCCTTCGCCGTTGAACGGGTTCACGCTGCCACCGGAATCGCCCACCAGCAGCAGTCCTCGTAGGTAATGGGGTGTGCGATTGAAACCCATCGGCAGCGCGGCACCGCGTGTGGGGCAGGTGGCGTTCTGCTCACGCAGGCCCCATTCCTCCGGCGTGTTGTCCAGCCAACGGGTGAGCAGGCCGCGGTAGTCAGTCTTCTGAAATCCGGCGCTGGAGTTGAGCACGCCCAGGCCCGCGTTGACCGTGCCGTCGCCCATGCCGAAGATCCAGCCGTAGCCGGGCAGCAGGTCGGACTCGTTGGGCTTGCCGTCCCACAGTTCCAGCCAGGACTCGAGGTAGTCGTCGTGGGTCTTGGGGCTGGTGTAGTAGCGACGGACGGCGACGCCGAGTGGACGCTTGTCGTTGCGGTGCACGCCCAGGTGCTGGGCCATCTTGCCGCTGACGCCCTCGCAGGTGAGCACGATCGGGGCGCGGTACTCCAACGGGTGCTTGTCTGCGCCTCGGCCGCTGTAGGCACTGACTCCGACGACACGACCGGTGCGATCGGTGATCGGTTCGGTGACGGTCGTCTGCTCGTGCAGGCGGGCCCCGGCCTTGACCGCTTGGGCTGCGAGCAGGGCGTCCAGATCGGCACGCGGGCGGACCAGGCCGTAGTTGGGGAAGCTGGTGAGCTCGGGCCAGTCCAGTTGCAGTCGCTGGCCGCCGCCGATGACCCGCAAACCCTTGTTGTGCAGCCAGCCGGCGTCTTGGCTGACGTCGATGCCCATCTCGATCAGCGCGCGGGTGCCGCGTGGGGTCAGCCCATCGCCACAGACCTTTTCCCGCGGAAACGTGGTCTTCTCCAGCAACAGCACGTCCAGACCCGCAGTGGCCAGCCAGTAGGCGGCGCTGCTGCCGGACGGGCCTGCTCCGACGACGATGACGTCGGCGTCCTGGCGCTGCTCGTCGGGGACGGTCGATTCCGGACGGACGGCTGTGGCGGGCACGGTCATCGCACGCTCCCCACTTCCTATCGCGGCAGACAGTCAGGCGCCGGTTCAGACACTCAGGACTTTGTGAACGCTTTCACGAGCTGTTTCTCGCCGAGTGTATTCGTTCATCGAACTCGGTTCATCCTCGGGCGTGCGCAGCGGTGTCCGACCACACCGGACTCCGTCACCGTGCCCTCGACACAGCTGGCCGCAGCGGCTCGCACGATGTGCTCTTGCGGTCCGCCGAACACTCCGGCAACCGTGGCTCGCGGCCAGGTTGCCGGAGTCAACGGCTACTTGACGCCGAGCAGGTCGATGACGAAGACGAGGGTCTTGCCGGACAGCGCGTGACCGCCACCGGCCGGTCCGTACGCCTTCTCCGGCGGAATCGTCAGCTGTCGGCGACCGCCGACCTTCATGCCGGGAATGCCCTCTTGCCAGCCCTGGATCAGGCCGCGCAGCGGGAACTCGATCGACTCACCGCGGTTCCAGGATGCGTCGAACTCCTCGCCGCTGTGGAACTCAACGCCGACGTAGTGCACGTTGACAGTGTCGCCTGCCTTCGCCTGGGCGCCCTCGCCGACGACGATGTCCTGGATGTGTACGTCTGCCGGCGGCTCGCCGCCGGGGTACTCGATCACTGGCTTCTCTAGTGTCATGCGCTCCATCGAACCATCCCGCCTGCGCAGGCGAGTGGCCAGGCAGAATGCGCTGGGTGGAGATCAGTATCAGGGACAGCGCGATCGCTCACCTCGACCCGGGCACGCTGTACCGGATCCTTCGGCTGCGCGTGGACGTGTTCGTTGTTGAGCAGAACTGTCCGTACCCCGAGCTGGACGGTCGCGACCTGGAACCGGATGCCCGCCAGCTCTGGGTCGAGCGCTCCGGCGAGGTCGTGGCCACGTTACGACTTCTGCGCGATCTCGTCCTTGCAACGCCCGGTGGGACCGGGCATGGGGCAGGTGTTGTCCGGATCGGCCGGGTCGCCACCGCACCGGCCGCCCGCGGGCAGGGGCTGGCGACAGAGCTCATTCGGCGCGCAATCGAGCTCGCCGGAACATTCGAAATCGTCCTTGACGCACAAGCTCATCTGCAGGACTGGTATGCCAGCTTCGGGTTCGCGCGCGACGGGCAGGAGTACCTCGAGGACGGCATCGCCCACGTACCGATGCGTCGTCGCGGGTGAGCCCACATAGAGTCCGAGGGTGACCATCGACCCCGCGCTGACACCTTGGCCGCACGAAGACGCCGTCGACCGTTGGGCGGCACTGCATGCCGACGTCGACCGCGGCAGCGCCGCGTACCACCAGTTGCTTGCCACCCATCGCGTCCTGCAGGATCGGCTCGCCGCCGCGACACCCCCGCCGGAGGTTGCCGACCGGCTGAGCGCCATGCTTCGGGACGTAAGCGATCTACTCGCCGAACATCAGGCGCCGGAAGCGAATCGGTGGGATGGCTGGCAGTTCGACCAGCCCGGACGCGGCATGCCGGTCCTGCCACCGTTCGTCGTCGACGACTCAGACGACTCGAGCTTGCGCGGCCGCGTCACGTTCGGGCGCTTCTACCTCGGCGGAAACGGCGCAGCGCACGGCGGTACGCCGCCGCTACTGTTCGACGACGTCATGGGTCGGCTGGCCAACCACGGCTACCCCGGCGTAGCGCGGACTGCATTCCTAAAGGTGAACTACCGGCGAATCACGCCGATCGACGTCGAGCTGACGTTCGAGGTCACGCGCGATCTGGTCGAGGGCCGCAAGCGGTGGGTCAGCGGCCGGCTCTACAACCCGGCCGGCGAGATCGCCTGTGACGCCCAGGGACTGTTCCTGCAGCTACTGCCCGGCCAGCAGTAACTCCGCGCATGAGTCGCCCACCTGCTCAGGAGGTCTGAGGCTTGACAGCGTGGCACAAGTTCCATGAAATCCGGAAACCACAAGTGGAGCCGCCTCGGAGAATCGAACTCCGGACAACCCCATTACCAGCCGGGATCAGTCCATCGTGCCTGAGATCTGGTGACCCTGTTCGCCCTTTCCACGCGAGTTGTGGAGCATTCTCATATTAAGTTGTCATGTCACTGCTCGGATGTATCACACCAAGTCGCGTGTGACCGATCGGCGACCAAGGTACAGATCAACTATGGGAAGGCCGGCCAGCCCTGTCACTGATGAACAGGTAGTGAACAACGCGATGTCGATGGCCGGTTCCCGCGGCCGGCGCGGACAGGCCGGGCGACTCACCGCGACTACCCTGCCCGGCCTACCGCTGATCGCGCTTGCGACGGGCAGCGACGAGGGTGACCGCTCCGGACAACAGCAGTAGTAAGGCGAGCTCGGTGAAAGTGATCGGATCGACGGGCGTCCCGGTCTCGGCGAGCGTCCCGGTCTGGGCGAGCGTCGTGGTCGGTGGCGTCGCGGCGACCGGGAGGACGGTGATGGTGAACACGGCGGTGATCGGGTCGTTGACGCTGACCGTAAAGCTGCTCAGTCCAGCAGTGGTGGGTGTTCCGGTGATCGCGCCGTCGTGGGACAGGGTGAGTCCGGTCGGCAGCACGCTGCCCGGAGCCAGCGTCCACACATCCGGCCCGCCGTCGCCACCGCTGGTCGTCAGCGTTGCGACGTAGTGCCGTCCGATCATCCCGTCGGGCAGGGCACGGGTGGTGATGGTCAAGGCCGCATTCACGGTGATCGTGATCGCAGAGCTAGTGGCCGCCGTGTCGGCGCCATTGTCGGCACTCACGGTGAACGTGAACTGCCCGGCAGTCGTCGGAGAACCGCTCAACATGCCACTGACAGAATCGAGCACGAGCCCGGGCGGCAGGGTTCCGGAGCCGACCAAGAACGTCGGTGCTGGAGAACCGGTGGCGACGAAGGTGTAGTCGTACTGCGTGCCGACGACTGCGGTGGTCGGAGGCGTGGCGTTGATCAAAGCCGGTGGCGTCCGCATGGTCACCGTGATCGACTGCTGCACCTGATCGGCCGCCCGGTACGTGGCGTCACCGGCCTGGTCCGCATCAACCACACACAGTCCGGCACCAGTGAAGCTCACCGTGCCGGTACTCAGCGAGCATGCCCCGGCAGTCGAGGAGGCATCGATCGCGAACGTCGCCGCCAGCGTCGACGTCGCCGAGGCCACCGGCGAGTAGGTGTCACCGATCCACGACGGCGACGGCGGCGTGGACGTGAAACTGATCGTCTGCGGCTTCTTGGTCGGGACCTCGACGGCACCCACCGTGCACGCCCCGATCGAGGCCACGCCCCGCTGATCGACCCGTGGACACAACTCCACATTCGCACCGGCCACCGTCACCGACGTCGGATCCGGGATCGCAGCGAGCACCGGCGAGCCAGCCTTCGGCACTCTGGTCAAGGTCGGACCACCGTGATCACCCAACGACCCCAGCGTTGCCGCCAACCCCGACTGACTGTTCACACTGCCCGTAGCAGTCAAGTCACAGGACGCATCATCAGCGATGTTGTAGCCAGCATCAGTCAGCGTCCCGCCATAGGCAGAGTTGCAGTTCGGGCTGTTGCCGGCCAACACGCTGCCCGCCACCGACACCGACCCGTTAATGCTGAAGATCGCGCCACTGGACCCGCCGCCCGCGGCGGTGTTGCCGGTGAACGTCGACGCGACCACCGACACCGACCCGACGTTGAAGATGCCCCCGCCGAAACTGACCCCACCGCTGACGGTGTTACCGGTGAACGTCGAACTGGACACCGACACCGACCCGCCGCTGCGCACGTTGTTGTTGACCCCGCCACCGGTCCTGAGGTTGGCGGGGTCCCCGCCGATAGTGCCCTCGCCGCTGGTGGTGTTGCCGGTAAATGTCGAGTTGGTCACCGACACCGACCCGCCGAAGACGTTCACGACCCCGCCCCCATTGCCACCGCTGGTGGTGTTGCCCGTGAACATCGAGTTGGTCACCGACACCGGAAGCGATCCGCCGTTGCTGGCGTTGA
>JBDTDN010000363.1:0-5182 GCA_039923055.1 Jatrophihabitantaceae bacterium | reverse complement strand
TCGATGAAGCCGAGGCAACCG
Source organism: Jatrophihabitantaceae bacterium (assembly GCA_039923055.1). Classification (GTDB taxonomy): domain Bacteria; phylum Actinomycetota; class Actinomycetes; order Mycobacteriales; family Jatrophihabitantaceae; genus DASXYU01. Next base: position 5,161 of record JBDTDN010000363.1, on the reverse strand, counting down.
GTCAGCTCGTCCGCACGCTCGATGAGATCGGCTTCGAACCCGAGGCCGTAACCGTCATGGATGAGCGGCAGATCCTGCTGCACCAGTGCCCGTTCCGCGAGGCTGCCGTTGAACACGGCGAGGTCATCTGTTCGGTCCATCTGGGTCTGATGCAGGGGCTGCTGACCGAGATCGACGCTCCGTTCCAGGCCGAGCGGCTGGATGCATTCGTAGAGCCGTCACTGTGCGTGACCCATCTTGTGGATCGCCAGAGCTCGTCTACGGGGCGACAGCACGCGGGCTGACTCTCTAGTATTTACCAGTAGTATTGTAAATACAGAGAGGGGAATCCGTGACCAGTGGAATTTCGGACGAGGTCCGTGAACTTGCCAACCAGGAGTACCAGTTCGGCTTCGTCACCGACATCGAGACAGACGCGGCGCCCCGAGGAATTAGCGAAGACATCATCAGGCTGATCTCGGCGAAGAAGGCCGAACCCGACTGGCTGCTGCAGTGGCGACTTCGCTCCTACCGACACTGGTTGACGATGCCGGAGCCGACCTGGCAGCACGTCACCTACGGTCCGATCGAGTACCAGGACATCATCTATTACGCCGCGCCCAAGCCGAAGCCGAAGCTGGCGAGTATGGACGAGGTTGATCCTGAGTTACGCGAAATGTTCGGCAAACTCGGCATCTCGCTCGCCGAGCAGGAACGGCTCAGCGGGGTGGCGGTCGACGCGATCGTGGATTCGGTCTCGGTGGCCACGACGTTCAAGAAGAAACTCGCCGACGTCGGGGTGATCTTCTGCTCGTTCTCCGAGGCGGTGCGCACCCACCCCGATCTCGTGCGGCGTTATCTCGGCACCGTCGTCCCGTACAAGGACAACTTCTTCGCGACGTTGAACTCCGCGGTCTTCACCGACGGCTCGTTCTGCTACATCCCCAAGGGTGTGCGCTGCCCGATGGAGTTGTCCACCTACTTCCGCATCAACGCGGCCGACACCGGCCAGTTCGAGCGCACGCTGATCATCGCCGAGGAAGGTGCGTCCGTCAGCTACCTCGAGGGCTGCACTGCACCCGTCCGGGACAAGAACCAGTTGCACGCCGCGGTCGTCGAACTGATCGCGCTGGACAACGCGCAGATCAAGTACTCAACCGTCCAGAACTGGTATCCGGGCGATGCCGACGGCAAGGGCGGTGTGTACAACTTCGTGACCAAGCGCGGCAAAGCAGCCGGGGTCAACTCGAAGATCTCCTGGACCCAGGTCGAGACGGGCTCGGCGATCACCTGGAAATACCCGGGTGTGGTGCTCAAGGGCGACAACTCGGTCGGTGAGTTCTACTCGGTCGCGCTAACCTCACGCCGCCAACAGGCCGACACCGGCAGCAAGATGGTGCACTTGGGCAAGAACACTCGCAGCACCATCATCTCCAAGGCGATCTCGGCCGGCCACGGCGAGAACACCTACCGCGGGCTGGTGGAGATGCGGCACTCGGCGACCGGCGCACGGAACTTCACCCAGTGCGACTCGCTGCTGATCGGCAAACAGTGCGGCGCGCACACGTTCCCCTACATCGAGGTGAAGAACCCGACCGGGCAGGTGGAGCACGAGGCGTCCACGTCCAAGATCGGCGAGGAGCAACTGCTCTACTGCCGACAACGTGGCATCCCGGAGGAGGAGGCCGTTTCGATGATTGTCAACGGCTTCTGCCGTGAGGTCTTCAAGATGCTGCCGATGGAGTTCGCCGTCGAGGCGCAGAAGCTGCTCACTGTGAGCCTGGAAGGAAGCGTCGGCTGATGCTCAAGATCGAGAACCTGCACGCGAGTGTGGACGGCAAGCACATCCTGCGCGGGCTGAACCTGCAAGTGAACGCCGGTGAGGTACACGCGGTCATGGGACCCAACGGTGCGGGCAAGAGCACCCTGGCGAACGTGCTGATCGGACGCGAGGGTTACGAGCTCACCGGCACGATCGAGTTCCAGGGTCAGGATCTGCTCGCGATGTCACCGGAGGAGCGGGCGGTCGCTGGTGTCTTCCTCGCCTTCCAGCATCCGGTCGAGATCCCCGGCGTCGGCAATATGTACTTCATGCGGACGGCTTTGAACTCGCTGCGGCGTGCACGAGGGCTGGACGAGCTGGACGGCATGGACTTCCTGGGGCTGGCGCAGGAGCGGATGAAGCTCGTGGAGATGGACAAGAGCTTCATGTCCCGGTCGGTGAACGAGGGTTTCTCCGGCGGGGAGAAGAAGCGCAACGAGATCTTGCAGATGGCGATCCTGGAGCCCACGCTCGCGATCCTGGACGAGACCGATTCGGGCCTGGACATCGACGCTCTGCGGGTGGTCGCGAGCGGGGTGAACGCCCTGCGGACCCAGGACCGGGCGATGCTCGTGATTACCCACCATCAGCGGCTGCTCGACTACATCGTCCCGGACCGGATCCACGTGCTGACTGCGGGCCAGATCGTCCGCTCGGGTGGCAAGGAACTCGCCGGGGAGTTGGAGGAGCACGGCTACGGCGACATCGGTGCGGTCGGTGCGGGTGCGGTTGGTGCGGGCACGTGAGCATCACGACCGCTGCCGGTGGCGTGCTCTCCCGGCTCGACCTGGACGGCGTGGAGCTGCGTTCGGCCGATGACCCACGCTGGCTCGTCGACGCGCGTCGCGATGCGCTGGCCTGGGTGGCCGAGCACGGCTTCCCGACCCGCAAGGACGAGGACTGGAAGTACACCAAGCTCGCACCCATCCTGGACCGTCCGTTCGAACCAGCACCGGCGGCGGTAGGAACCCGGGTTTCAGCGGCTCTGCTCCGAGCGCGCGGCCCCGAACTTGGCGGCGCCCGACTGGTCTTCGTGAACGGCCATCTGCGGGCTGACCTGTCGAGCATCGACGGGCTTGCTGCCGGCGCGGTGGTGTGCGGTCTGGCGACAGCGCTGCTCGCCCACCCGGAGCAGCTTGAGCCGATCCTGTCGCGGCCGGCCGGCCGCCGGCACGGGTTCGCGGCGTTCAACGATGTATTAGCAGTGGATGGCGCGTTCATCCATCTCGCGGCCGGGGTGAGCGTGAGCGAACCGATTCACCTGGTCTTCATCTCTGACACGGACGGTGCCGCGCTGCTGTCCAGCCCGCGCTGCGTGGTACTGGCAGAGGCCGGCAGCCGCGCGCACATCGTCGAGACGCACTTCGGCTTCGACGGCGATGTCCACTGCACGAACTCGGTTACGAACGTCGTGCTCGGTGAGGACGCACACGTCGAGCATGACAAGGTCCAGGACGAGCCAGAGACTGCCTTTCATCTTGGGCTGCTGGATATTCAGCAGGGCCGCGGCAGCCGGTTCATCTCGCGGTCGATAATGCTAGGCGCCCGGATCGCGCGCCAGGAGGTGCGGGTCGGGCTGGTCGAGCCGGATGCTGAGGTCAGCCTGGACGGTCTGTACCTGCCGCACGGCGAGCAGGTGCACGACAACACGATCTTCGTCGACCATGCTGCGATCAACTGCACCAGTAACCAGTTGTACAAGGGTGTTCTCGACGGCCGGGGACACGGCATCTTCAACGGGCACATCATGGTGCGACCGGGCGCCGACGGCACCGACGCCAATCAGAAGAACAAGAATCTGAACCTGTCCGACCGGGCTGAGGCGGACACTCGTCCGCGACTGGAGATCTACACCGACGACGTCAAATGTACGCACGGCGCGGCGGTCGGCCAGCTGGACGAGCACGCGCTGCTCTACCTTCGCTCGCGCGGTCTGACCGAATCCGGTGCCCGCGCACTTCTGGTCTACGGGTTTATCCACGAGATGCTGGACCGGATCGGCCTTGTCCCGTTGCGTGAACACGTACAGACCCTGCTGGAAAGGCGGTCTGCCGGTGTCCAGTGAGCTGACGAGCCTGTACCAGGAAGTGATCATCGACCATGCCCGTAGACCGCACAACTTCGGGCCGCTTGAGGGCGCAACGTGCACGTTGGACGGCCACAATCCGCTCTGTGGTGACCAGCTCACGCTGTACCTGACGCTCGATGACGACACGATCTCAGCAATCGGGTTCGAGGGCGCCGGTTGTGCGATCTCGCAGGCGTCTGCGTCGCTGATGACCGACGCGATGAAAGGCCTGTCCCGCGAGCAGGCGCTGGCACTGTTTACCCGCGTCCACACGATGCTGACGGTCGCGCCGGACGGACCGGAGGATGCCGGCGGAAGTGAACCTGCTGCCGGCGTCGGCAAGATGGTCGCGCTGTCTGGTATCTGGGAGTACCCGACCCGGGTCAAGTGCGCCAGCCTGGCCTGGCAGACGTTGCGCAGCGCCCTCAAGGAAGTCACCCAGCAGGACGTCACCGAGACGGTTCGAACGGAGTAACGCGATGAGTCAGAACTACGAACGTGTCGTGCTTGACCGCGACTGCACCGCGACCGTCATCCCTGGCGGCGAGCCGATGCTGCTGAGCCAGGGTGAGCAGGTCATCGTCACCCAGACCCTCGGCGGCAGCGTCACCGTGCAGACGGAGATGGGCTATCTGGTCCGGATCAACGCCGAGGATTCCGCGGCGCTGGGGCTGGCCGAACCGGTCGCGGTCGCGCCCGCGGTGCCCGCGACCACGTTCGAGATCGACCACGTCATCGATTCGCTCAAGAACGTCTTCGACCCCGAGATCCCGATCAACGTCGTAGACCTCGGGTTGATCTACTCATGTGAGGCGTCCGCACTGCCGGACGGCACACAGCGCATCCAGATCGAAATGTCGATGACTGCGCCCGGATGCGGGATGGGCGATGTGCTCCGCGAGGATGCCAGGACCGCGGCCTCGATGGTGCGCGGCGTGAGCGAGGTTGACGTCGAACTTGTCTGGGACCCGCCGTGGGGAATGGACCGCATGTCCGACGCGGCGCGGCTACAACTGGGGCTGATGTGAGCGGCGAGCAGGCGTCGACGGTTTCATCGGACTGGCGCGCCACCGTCACCTACTCCGACGCCGGACCTGGCGTCGTGCTGCTGCACCAGTCCAGCGAGTTGAAGGTCGTCCTCGTCGGCCTGGAGCCAGGGCAGGCGTTGCCGCCGCATCCAGGCCCGGCGGCGTCGTTCCACATCCTGGACGGTGACGGTGTTGTCGCAGTCGATGACGAGCAGATCGCGGTGTCGGCCGGGGCCACGGTGGTGGTACCGACCGGTGCGCTGC
>JBDTDN010000362.1:0-4231 GCA_039923055.1 Jatrophihabitantaceae bacterium | reverse complement strand
ACTCAGCCGGCCTTGGGCTGAGACGGCGACGTAACGGTGATCTTGCCGCTGACGATGTCCTGCTGAACCTGGGTGAGTTCGCTCTTGAGCGTCGGGGACACCTTCGAGTCGAACTGGTGGAACGGGGCCAGCCCGGTGCCGCTGTTGGCCAGCGTGCCGATGTAGTCCGTCGTCGGGAACTTGCCGGTCGCCGCGCTCTCGATCGCGTCCTTCACCGAACCCTCGACATTCTTGGTGACCGAACTCAGGAACTCGTCGCAGTACTCCGGGGCCGAGACGCAACCGTCGGTGTCCACCCACAGCACCGCGCCCTTGCCCTCGGCCTTGACCTCGGCCGCAGTGCCGTTGTTGACGGCGCCGGCAGCGGTGAAGATGATGTCCGCACCCTGCTGCAGGAAGTTCTTGGCCAATTGCTGGCCCTTGTTCTGGTCGGTGAAGCTACCGGCAAACGTGCCCTTCTGCGTCGCGGTGTCCCAGCCCAGCACCTGCACGCTCGTGCCGTGCTTGCTGTTGTAGTACTGCACGCCGTCGTAGTACCCGTCCATGTAGACGGTCACCGGTGGGATCTGCAGACCGCCGTAGACGGCAACCTTGCCGGTCTTGCTGTAGCCGGCGGCGAGGTAGCCGCCCAGGAACCCGCCCTGCGCCGAGTTGTACTGCAGCCCGACCATGTTCGTGCCGTTGCCCGCGTAATCGACTTCGGCGAACTTCTGGTTCGGATTGGCCTTGGCGGCGTTCGTGGTCGCCGTGCCCATCAGGCCACCCACCGTGACGATGATGTTGCAGTTCTGGGTGAGCAGGTTGTTGATGTTGGTGGTGTAGTCGGCCTCGGTCTTGGACTGGACGTAGCTGACCTTCGCCTTGCCGTCTGCTTGCGCGGCCTGCATACCGGCCCACGCTGCCTGGTTGAAGGACTTGTCGTCGATGCCGCCGACGTCGGTGACCATGCACGCCTTGTAGTTGGCCGTAGCTGCGCCAGTCGAGGAGTTGCCTCCCGTGGTGCCGCCGGTGGTGCCGCCGGTGGTACCCGACCCACTCTTGCTGCCGCATGCACTCAGCACCATGGCACCTGTGGCCAGCGCAACCGCCAGCACCGTTACGTTTCGACGCAACCTCATCACCTTAACTTTGTGTGGATATTCCTCGGTTGTTCACAGGGGGTGCCCCGGAACAGATGGCAGTCACTTTATCGCCGCGGTACCGGCCGCGGTCAATGCCGTCGCGACCTGGTGGGCAAAGCGTTACCGAACCTTGCCTCGGCCCTGTGGGGTGTGGATGGGATGGCCGCTTGGTGTCCGCGCCGTCACGTCCTAGGTTCGAATCGAACCCCGTGCCTTCCGGACGACAGTGAGCGAGCCCCCGATGCCTTCCGATCCACCTCCCGGAGCCTTGCTGGACCTACGCCGACAGGCCGTGATCGTGACGGGCGCCAGCGGCAACATCGGCGCCGGTATCGCCCGGCGGTTCGCGGCGGCCGGGGCTGACGTGGTGCTGCACTATCGGTCCAACGCCGCCGCTGTGGCCGCGTTGGCCGACCAATTGCACGGCACCGGTGTCCGGTGTGCGATCGTCCAGGCGGACGTGGTCGACGCGGACTCGGCCGCCGCGCTCGTGAACGCCGCGCTGGAGCACTTCGGCCGAGTGGATGCGCTGGTCAACAACGCCGGCGTCCAGCCCTTGACGGCGCTGGCCTCGCTCGAGCTCACCCAGTGGCGGGCGGTCGTGGAGACGAACCTGACAAGCGTCTTCCTGTGCACCCAAGCCGCGGCGGCGGCGATGGCAGGCAGCGGCGGCGGTTCGATCACGCATATCGCATCGATCGAAGGGTCGCAACCGGCGTTCGGGCACGCGCACTACAGCGCCGCGAAGGCTGCGGTGATCATGCACGCGCGTGCCGCCGCGCTGGAGTACGGCCCGTCCGGGGTGCGCGTGAACACGGTCTCGCCCGGTCTGATCGAGCGTGCTGGTCTGGCCGAAGACTGGCCGGACGGGGTCGCGCGCTGGCAGGCGGCCGCTCCGCTGGGCCGGCTCGGTACGGCCGCGGATGTTGGCGACGCGTGCGTGTTTCTCGCCTCACCGCTGGCTCGCTGGATCACCGGGCATGACCTGGTGGTGGACGGTGGCGTCTCGACCCACCCGACTTGGTGAGCACGGGTGAGTAGCGGCCAGGCAGACTGACGCCATGCGCAACCGTTGGAACACCGATGAGGTAGACACTTCCGCCGGCCCGCTCGGTGAGTGCGTCTACGGCTCGCGGCTGCTCGGCAGCGAGCCCTCGCTCGTATTGCACGGCGGCGGCAATACCTCGGTGAAATCACGGGGTGTTGACGTGACCGGCGCGGAGGTCGAGCTGATCCACGTCAAGGGCAGTGGCTGGGACCTGGCGACGATCCAGGCGGCCGGCTTCGCGCCGCTTCGACTGTCCCGGCTGCGGTCTGTGCTGGGGGTGCCGGCGCTGTCCGATGCCGCGATGATGAACGAGTTCCGCTGTGCGCTCACCGATTCGTCCGCGCCGGATCCGTCCGTCGAGGCGTTGCTGCACGCACACCTACCGTTCGCCGCCGTACTGCACAGTCACGCCGACGTCATCGTCACCCTCACGAACGTCGCCGACGGAGCGGCCTCGGTCCGGACGGTCTTCGGTGACGACGTGATCGTGGTGCCGTACTGCATGCCCGGCTTCGACCTGGCCCGCCTGGTCGCGCAGAGCTGGCAGGCGCAGTATCGGCCGGGGATGGTCGGCATGGTGCTGCTCAACCACGGTCTGTTCACCTTCGGCGACACCACCCGGCAGGCCTACGACCGACACATCGACCTGATCACCCGGGCGGAGAACCACCTCGCGGCGCAGGCGGTTGCGCTGCCGGATGCTGCCCCGCTGCCGGCCGTTCCGGCGCTGGAGCTGGCCGGCCTGCGCGGCGCGATCAGCGAGCTCGTCGGCCATCCGATGATCGTCGTTCGGCACACCGATCCACAGACCGCCGCGTTCGTCGCCCGCCCCGATCTGGGTTCGGTCGCCACCCGCGGTCCGGCGACGCCCGACCATGTCATCCGCACCAAGCGGGTACCGATGATCGGGAGCGACCTGGCCGCGTACGCCGATGACTACCGCGCGTATTTCGCCGCGAACGAGAACCGCCGCGGAGTGGCGTTGACGATGCTGGACCCAGCACCACGCATCGTGCTCGATCCCCGGCTGGGCATGCTGGCGGTCGGTCGGCGAGCCAAGGATGCCGACATTGCCCGGGATATCTTCGCGCACACGATGGGCGTCGTCGAAGGTGCGGAGGCACTGGGTGGCTACCAGGCCCTTCCCGCGCAGGACCTGTTCGACGTCGAGTACTGGGAGCTGGAGCAGGCCAAGCTGCGCCTGGCCGGCACCGCCCTGCCAATGGCTGGGAGCATCGCGTTCGTCACTGGCGCCGCGTCGGGCATCGGCCGCGCCTGTGCCTCGGCGCTGCTCGACGCCGGCACGAGCGTCGTCGGCGTGGACCTGAGCGAATCGATCGTCGAGACATTCTCCGGGCCGGAGTGGCTCGGACTGCAACTGGACGTCACCGATGCCGAGGCAACCGCCGAGGCGATCCAGACCGGTGTGGAGCGGTTCGGCGGTCTCGACATCCTGGTTGTTGCGGCCGGCATCTTCCCGGTCAGCGCGCCGATAGCCGAACTGGATGCCACGGCCTGGCGGCGGACGATGGCCGTCAACGTCGACTCGGTGGCCACGCTGTTCAGCGCGGCCCATCCGCTGCTGGCCTTGGCGCCAACAGGAGGACGGGTCGTGCTGATCGCGTCCAAGAACGTCCCCGCTCCCGGCCCGGGAGCCGCTGCGTACTCCGCGTCCAAGGCGGCTGTCACCCAGCTGGCGCGAGTCGCCGCGCTGGAATGGGCCGACGACGGTATCCGGGTGAACATGGTGCATCCGGACGCCGTCTTCGACACCGGGTTGTGGACGCCCGAGCTGATCACCGAACGGGCGGCGCGGTACGGGCTGAGCGTCGAGCAGTACAAGCGCCGAAACCTGCTGCACACCGAGATCACGAGCGCGGACGTCGCAGCCCTGGTCGCGCAAATGGCCGGGCCGGTGTTCGCCGCGACGACCGGCGCGCAGATCCCGATCGACGGGGGCAGCGACCGTGTCATCTGAACGGCGGATCGTCCACGCCACCGTCGTGGCCCAGGACGACGAGCGGCGCGTACTGACCGACGGGGAGGTCGCATACTCACCGAC
>JBDTDN010000361.1:0-5954 GCA_039923055.1 Jatrophihabitantaceae bacterium | reverse complement strand
GTTCCTGCGCGGGCCCTATCCCACGATGTACACGACCCAGCCGTGGACGGTGCGCCAGTACGCGGGGTTCTCGACCGCTGAGGAGAGCAACGCGTTCTACCGTCGCAACCTGGCGGCGGGGCAGAAGGGCCTGTCGGTGGCCTTCGACCTCGCCACCCACCGGGGCTACGACTCCGACCACCCGCGCGTGGCGGGCGACGTGGGCATGGCCGGCGTGGCCATCGACTCGATCTACGACATGCGTCAGCTTTTCGACGGCATCCCGCTTGACCGGATGAGCGTCTCGATGACCATGAACGGCGCCGTGCTGCCGATCCTGGCCCTGTACGTCGTCGCCGCCGAGGAGCAGGGTGTCGAGCCGGAGCAGCTCACCGGCACGATCCAGAACGACATCCTCAAAGAGTTCATGGTCCGCAACACCTACATCTACCCGCCGACCCCGTCGATGCGGATCATCAGCGACATCTTCGGCTACACGTCGACGAGGATGCCGAAGTTCAACTCCATCTCGATCTCCGGTTACCACATCCAGGAAGCCGGCGCGACGGCTGACCTGGAGCTGGCCTACACCCTCGCCGACGGCGTCGAGTACATCCGCGCAGGGCTCGCTGCCGGGCTGGACATCGACGCGTTCGCCCCGCGCCTGTCGTTCTTCTGGGCGATCGGAACGAACTTCTTCATGGAGGTAGCCAAGCTGCGTGCTGCGCGCCTGCTCTGGGCCAAGCTCGTCAAGCAGTTCGAGCCCAAGTCCGAGAAGTCCCTGTCGCTGAGGACGCATTCGCAGACCTCCGGCTGGTCGCTCACCGCGCAGGACGTGTTCAACAACGTCATCCGCACCTGCATCGAGGCGATGGCCGCAACCCAGGGGCACACCCAGTCGCTGCACACCAATGCGCTGGACGAGGCGCTAGCGCTACCGACCGACTTCTCAGCCCGCATCGCCCGCAACACCCAACTGCTGCTGCAGCAAGAGTCCGGAACGACGCGCGTCATCGACCCGTGGGGCGGCTCTGACTACGTCGAGAAGTTGACGTACGACCTGGCCGCGAAGGCGTGGGCGCACATCAGTGAGGTCGAGGCTGCCGGTGGCATGGCCAAGGCGATCGATGCCGGGCTGCCCAAGCTGCGCATCGAGGAGGCCGCCGCACGCACCCAGGCCCGCATCGACTCCGGCCGCCAGCCGCTGATCGGCGTCAACAAGTATCGGCTGGACGTCGAGGACGATCTGGACGTCCTCAAGATCGATAACACTGCCGTCCGCGCCGAGCAGTTGGCGAAGCTGCAGAAACTGCGGGCCGAACGTGATGAGGCGGCGACGTCGGCTGCGTTGGCCGCGCTCACCGAAGCGGCGACCACGAAGCGGTCGGGCCTGGAGCAGAACCTGCTGAAGCTGGCGATCGATGCGGCGCGGGCCAAGGCGACAGTCGGAGAGATTTCCGATGCGCTGGAGAAGGTCTACGGTCGGCATTCGGCGACGATTCGGACGATCTCGGGCGTGTACCGACAGGAGGCGGGAGCTGTGGAGGTCATCGAGCAGACCCGTGCCGCCACCGACGAGTTCGAGTTGGCGCAGGGTCGACGTCCCCGCATCCTGGTCGCGAAGATGGGTCAGGACGGTCACGACCGCGGTCAGAAGGTGATCGCTACGGCGTTCGCCGACCTCGGCTTCGACGTCGATGTAGGTCCGCTGTTCCAGACGCCGGCCGAGGTTGCCCGCCAGGCCGTCGAGGCGGACGTGCACGTGGTCGGCGTCAATTCGCTGGCCGCTGGGCATCTCACGCTGGTGCCCGCGCTGCGGGACGAGCTAGCCGCGCAGGGGCGTCCGGACATCCTGATCGTGGTCGGCGGGGTCATCCCACCGCAGGACTACGACGAGCTACGGGCGGCCGGTGCGGCGGCGATCTTCCCGCCGGGAACCGTCATCGCTGGATCTGCCCTGGAGCTACTTGGGACCCTCAACGCCCGACTCGCTGCGGCGGGCTGACATCGATGCCCGGCCACTCGCGTGCTGCTGGAGTCGGGGGAACGGTCAACGTCGCGGTACTTGCCGACGGGGTGCGTGCCGGGGATCGGGCGGCCATCGCGCGGGCGATCACGCTCGTGGAGTCCCGCCGCGCGGACCACCGTGCGCAGGCACAGGAATTGCTCGCCGAGCTGACAGATCCAATCGTGCCGACTGGCTCGGCTGTCGACAGCCCCGCGGCCACGAGTGCGCTGACGATCCGGGTGGGGATCACGGGGGTCCCCGGCGTAGGAAAGTCGACGTTCATCGACCAACTCGGGGTTAACCTGATCGGCGCCGGGCACCGCGTCGCAGTGCTGGCCGTGGACCCGTCCTCCTCCCGCACCGGCGGATCGATCCTCGGCGACAAGACCCGGATGACGCGGTTGGCGATGGACCAGAACGCCTTCGTACGCCCGTCTCCGGCGGCCGGCACGCTCGGCGGCGTCGCCAAGGCCACCCGCGAGACGATGCTGATCATGGAGGCCGCCGGCTACGACGTCGTACTCGTCGAGACGGTCGGAGTCGGGCAATCCGAGTACGTCGTCGCCGACATGGTCGACACCTTCTTGTTCCTGACGCTGGCCCGGACCGGCGATCAACTACAAGGCATGAAGCGCGGCATCCTGGAACTGGCCGACGTCATCGGCGTGAACAAGGCCGACGAGGAGCACGAGCACGATTCGAGTCGGGCCGCGCGGGAGCTCTCCGGCGCGCTGCGTTTTCTGCGGGGGACGGACGAAGACTGGCAGGCACCGGTGATCACCTGCAGTGGCCTGCACGACGTCAACCTGGACAAAGTGTGGAAGCACGTCCTGCGGCACCGCGCCTGGCTGGACCAGAACATCGGCGGACTGGCCGCCAAACGCCGGCGTCAGATGGTCGACTGGACGCGCGCGATGGTCCGCGACCGCCTGGGGGCTCGTTTGGAGGCGCCGGCCGTCCGAGCCGCCGTCGCAGAGGCAGAGGCCGCGGTCCTGGCCGGCGACATCACTCCGGATCACGCGGCGACCCGGATTCTTGCCGCGCTTGACACGTGATCCGCTGAATACCCCCTGAGCCACACCGGGGTGTGGCTCAGGGGGTATTCACCACGGTCGGTCGGTGAAGGCTTGCCTGCAACTGAACATCCGTTTAGAGTACGAAACATGCGTTCAGATGATCTGACGGCCGCGGCGAAGATCCGCGACGCTGCCATGAATCTGTTCGGAGAGCGCGGCGAGGCTTCGGTCACCGTCCGGGACATCGCCGCTGCGGCCGGAGTTTCGCCGGGGCTGGTCATCCACCACTACAAGTCCAAGGACGGACTCAAGGCGGCCGTCGACGAGCGGGCCCTGTCGATGCTGAAGGACATGCTGGCCAAGTCATCGGACCCGCAGGCGTCTGCGAACTCGACGGCCCAGTCGATGAGCCAGATGACGGACGCCTTCGCCGACGAAATCGCGCAGTTCCCCACGCTGCTGCCGTATTTGCGCCGCCTGCTCGTCGACGGCGGCGATTCCACCGCCGCGTTGTTCCGCTCCATGTTCGAGGCGACACGTGACGCGCTGAGCCGGATGCAGTCCGCCGGTCTGGTCGCCCGGACCAACGACGAAGACGCCCGGGCCGCCTTCCTGCTCGTCAACGATCTCGGCGCCGTCATCTTGCGTGAACAGATCACCGACGTGCTCGGCGTGGACCCGATGTCGCCGGACGGCATCGTGCGCTGGGGCACCGCAGTGCTCGAGGCCTATTCCGAACCGGTATACCTGCCGCCCAAGAAATCCCGACCGAATAAGGGGAAGCCGTGAGCGCAGTCGTACAAGTCGACGGGCTGACGCGAACGTTCGGCGCCCGCCGCGGCATCACGGATGTCACCTTCGACGTCGAGCAGGGCGAGGTCTTCGGCTTCCTCGGCCCGAACGGCGCGGGCAAGTCGACGACCCTCCGCCTGCTGTTGGGTCTGTATCGACCCACCTCGGGTACGGCCAGCGTGTTCGGCCTGCACCCGATGCGCGACAGCGTTGAGATCCACCGCCGTCTCGGGTACCTGCCGGGTGAGCTCGCGCTGTATGAACGGCTCACCGGCCAGGAGCACCTGGACCGGTTCTCACGGCTTCGTGGCCTGACCGATTACCGCCTCCGGGACGAGTTGGTCGACCGGTTCGGTGCCGAGCTGGATCGTCCGGTCCACCTGCTGTCAAAGGGGAATCGGCAGAAGATCGGCATCGTTCTGGCGTTCATGCATCGTCCCGAGTTGTTAATCCTGGACGAGCCGACGTCGGGCCTGGACCCATTGCTGCAGGACGAATTCGCGCGCCTCATGCGGGAGGCGGTGGACGACGGCCGCAGCGTCCTGCTCTCCTCCCACGAGTTGGACGAGGTGCAGCGCGTGGTCGACCGACTGGCGATCATCAAGGACGGCGGGATCATCGTGCGCGACACTGTCGAAGGGCTGCGCAAGGCGTCACCGCGCACAGTCGAGTTTCGCTTCGAACACCCCGTTGATCGGCAACGGTTCGCCGGGTTGGACGGAGTGCACGTGCTCGACAGCGAACCGGATCGGATCGCGCTGTCCTTGACCGGACCGATCGGGCCGTTGCTGCGGATCGCCGCCGAACTCGACCCCGTCGACATGTCCGCGAGGCCGGCCGATCTGGACGAGCTGTTCTTGAGTTACTACCGAACGGACAAGCGCACGGACAGCCGGACGGTGGTGACCGATGTCCACTGATGTTGCACTGCTGGACCTGCGCCTGCGACGGCGCTCGCTGATCGGGTACTCGCTGGGCATGGCGCTCTACGTGTTCGTGATCGTCGCGCTGTACCCCACGTTCAAAAACGACACGAGTCTGAACCAGTTCACCGAAAAGAGTTCGACGGTGGCGGCACTGTTCGGAGCGAGCGGGCCGCTCACCTCGCCGACGGGGTGGCTGAACGCCAACCTGTACGGGAACTTCGTCCCGCTGATAGTGCTGATGATGACGATCGGCTACGGGGCTTCAGCGCTCGCCGGGCAGAACGAGGACGGCACGCTCGGCGTCCTGGCCTCCGCGCCGGTCTCGCGCCGTTGGCTACTGCTGCAGAAGTTCGCCACGATGTGCCTGCTGGCGATCCCGGTTGCGGTGGCGACGATGCTGGTCGTGCTGGTCGGCCGCGCCTTCGATCTGCCCGTCGGGTACGGGCACCTGGTCGCGATCACGGTCGGCGTCGTGCTGCTCGGCATCGTGTTCGGTGCCCTCGCCCTTGCGCTGGGCGCGGCGACCGGCAGTCGAGGATCGGCATTGGGCATCAGCTCGGGCATCGCGGCCGTCTGTTACCTGCTCAGCTCATTGGCTGCGTCGGTGCACTGGATCCGGCCGGCCCGCTTCGGCTCGCCGTTCTACTGGACGGTCGGCAACGGTCAACTGGCGAACGGGCTGGGCGTCGGCTCGGTAGTCGCGCTCGTACTGGTGATCCTTGTGCTACTTGCGATCGCCGTTCGGGCCTTCGACCGCCTCGATATCCGCTGATCTCCTCAGCCAGTCAGGCCGCGCGGTCCGGCCGCGTCGGCAAGAACAGATCACCGGGGTGGCTCAGACTGCGCACCCATCCGGGCCGCAGACGTCGCCGTCCGGTCCGGCGCTCACCATGGTCAGGGGATGGGTCTCGGCCCACGCCTTCTGCAGCACACCGAGCAGGGTGTCGGGCGACTGTGCGCCGGACACCCCGTACGTGCGGTCGATCACGAAGAACGGCACGCCGCTGATGCCGATTGCCGCGGCGTCGGACTCGTCGGCACGCACCTCGTCGGCGTAGCGCGCATCGGCCAAGGCCGCCTGCACATCATCGGCGACCAAGCCGGCTTCCACGCCTAGCCGTACCAGGGTCGCAGTGTCCGACACGTCCGCACTCTCGGTGAAGTACGCCCGCATCAGGCGCTCCTTCACCGCGTCCTGCACGCCGGCCGCCTCGCCGAGATGGATGAGCTGGT
>JBDTDN010000360.1:0-18414 GCA_039923055.1 Jatrophihabitantaceae bacterium | reverse complement strand
CTTCCCACGCTGGTAGACGATGACGTTCATCTGCGGGTCGGCGTTGTCGGTGATGGCGACCCACCCATTGCCGAACAGTGTCGGCGTGGTTCCCGAACCCTGCGACAGTTGGCCCGGCTTTTGCTGGGTACCCCGGTCGTACGCCTGCCGCCACGTGATCACCGGCTCACCTGTCGTGGGATCGGCGTCGAAGCGGTACAGCGCGTGGTCGCTGACAATGAACACCCCGCCGGTCTCGTCGACCGCGAAGG
This sequence comes from Jatrophihabitantaceae bacterium, assembly GCA_039923055.1. Taxonomy (GTDB): domain Bacteria; phylum Actinomycetota; class Actinomycetes; order Mycobacteriales; family Jatrophihabitantaceae; genus DASXYU01. The sequence goes on along the minus strand of JBDTDN010000360.1, from coordinate 18,163 downwards.
AATTCGCGATGATCTCCCCGGTGAGTGCAAGAGTCTGCACCTTGCCGGTCGTGGGGTCGAGCGTGCCCACAACGCCGCCGTGCGTCTCGAACCAGATGCGGCCGCTCCAGTCCGGCAACAGGGCGATCAGGCAGTCCTTGGCACCGACCGCCGCGGACAGGTCGTAATTGCGCAGCAGCCCAAACCCTTTTGCGCCGGACTCGGCGACGACCTCGACGTGGCGGTCGGTTGTGGCGACGATCGCTCGGTCCTGATTGTCGAGGTAGAAGTAGGCCCCGCCGCACAAATCGCTCAGCGGGTTGGCACCGGAGAGCAGATTGCGGCCTGGCAGGTGGAACGTGCCGAGGACGTTGAGGGTGCTCGGATCGATCAGTCGCAGTACCGGGCCGAGTAGGTTGCCGCACAGCCCGACGATGCGCCCGGCCCGGTCGAAGGCGATCGTCGCGCACTCCTCGACGCCGTACAGCGCCGAGGTCACCTTCAGCTTGTGGCCCACCGGCCCCGGCCCGGTGTAGGCGTCGGTGGCGTAGGCATCGTCGTGCATGTTGCTTATGCCATTAGCAGCCAGGTAAGGGTTCTGCGGCACCGGATCGGCAGTGATCGGGGTCGCGGTGGTGGCCGTGCCGACGAAGGCAGGCGTGACCAGGATGCCGGGGCCGCTGGGAATCGGTAGGGCGGCCTGCGCAGATCCGGCCGATAGCCCAAGCACCGTGAGCGCAGCGGCCACGATCGCGAACATACGCAAAGTCCGACGCACTAGCAGGGTCCGACGCACTAGAACGTGTTTCATAGCGGACACGGTCGCCGACCGTCGCCGGGCTGTCAAAACGAAAGAGTCCGTCACGACAGACTTGGCGTGATGCCGTGCGCGATACCGACGACAACCGGAACAATCCCGAGGCAGATGAAGGCGGGCAGAAAGCACAGCCCGAGCGGAGCCATCGCGAACACGCCGGCGCGGTTCGCCCGAGACTCGGCCGCAGTCCTCAGGTCTGCGCGGGTGTCGGCGGCCAGCCGTTCGAACGCGTCCGCCAGCCGTGCCCCGCTGCGGGAACTACGCCTACCAGCGACAGCCACCGGACCCAACGGTCCGGCCGGATCCACCGCCCGCCATGCCTCGTCCGGATCGGCACCCAACTGAAGCAGTCCACTGACCATGCGCAGTTCCCGATCCAATGGTGGTGCCACGACTGGGACCACGAGTGCCAGCGCCGCATGCAGTGGGCAGCCGGCATGCAGCGCCGTGGCAGTCAGGTCCAGGGCCAAGGCCAGCGAGGGATCCGTCCGGCGCGCGACCGCCCGCTCGGCCAACCGGTTCGCCCCGAACGCAGCGAACGGCGCCAACATCGCGGCGGCAAGAATGCCCCCGCTGAGGCCGAGCAGGCCGATAGAGCCGACGGCCACAGCGAGGCCGGCGAGCGCGGGCCGCAGTCGGCCTTGCCAGCTGGCACAGGGGGGCCGATACGGATCGGTAAATTCTGCAGCGTGTTCGACGTCCCGGTAGTCCGCCGCGTTGCCGGGCAGTAGAACGATGGCGACGGCGACCAGTACCAGTGCGAGAGCCGTCATGGTGGTACCGCATTGGCCAACAGTCGCTGCGTCCACCACACGCCGCAGGCATCGAACAGCACACCCACGCAGCACACAAGTCGCCCTGTGGGGGTACCAACCAGAAAGGCGAGCGGGTCGGCCCCCATCGTGACACCAAGCACAATGCCCAGCAATGGCAGGGCAGCGAGCATCAGCGCGGACGAGCGTGGCCCGGCCAGCGCGGACGCAACAGCCCGCCGCTGGTCCTGCACCGCTGCCAAATCCGCCCCGATCCGAGTCAGGACGTCCGCTGGCCTCGCACCAGTCGACTCCGCAATCCGCCATGCATGCCCGATCGGCTTCAGTACGCCGCCGGCCTCGGCGAAGGCTGGCGCGAGTGAACCGCCGACGCGAGCCTGCTCGGCTGCTCGGGCAAAGCACTGCCGGTCCGTACCGTTAGCCTCGGCTGCGGCAACTAATGCCGCCGCCGGCGTGCTGCCGGCTTCCAGTTCGGCTACGACCAACCCGATCGCCGTACGCAGGTCGCGCTCACGTCGGGTAGCGCGGCGGCCCCGATGCGCGGTACGGATCATCGCACCGACCGTGGCCAAGACCACGCTGGCCGCAATCCCCATCACCAAACCGCCTCGGACGACGGCCACGGCGACCGAGCCGACTCCGCAGCCGACCGCCACCGGAACGACCGCACCCGACCCGAGCCGATCGAGCCGCGGTGCATCCGCGCGTACCCGAGCGGCCAGCCGCCCCCGACCGGCAAGAGCGTCGGCCCGCGGCAGAGCGGCTGACGGCAACCGAACCAAGAGAAGGCAGCCAGCAGCGGCCAGCCATGCAAGCGCACTCATAGCGGGCCGCCAGTGACCAGAGCAGATGGCATCGCTCCACCTCGCGCGCGAACCAGTCCGGCCAAATCCTCGGCACCGGCCTGGATGCCCGAGTCGGCAGACCATGCCGGCGAGATGACCAACTCGCCACCTCGACGAGCCAGCGTGGCCAACTCGGCCACGCTGCGGAGCCCGTCCCTGCTGCGACGCAGGTGCACCACGACGTCTACCGCGCTTGCCACCAGACTGGTCATCGCCGGCACCGTCAACCCAGCGAGGGCACCCAGCGCCGCAAAGCGTGCCGGAACATCGGCCGCGGAGTTGGCGTGCATCGTGGCCGCGCCACCCTCGTGTCCGGTATTCAAGGCGATCAGCAGGTCGGCGATCTCCGCGCCGCGAAACTCGCCGACGATCAGCCGATCCGGGCGCATGCGAAGTGCCTGCCGAACCAACTCACGCAACTCGACCGCACCGGCTCCCTCGACGTTCGCCGCTCGGGCCAGCAACCGCACGACATGCGGATGGTCGATCACCACTTCTGCAGCGTCCTCGATGACCACGAGTCGTTCTGCCACGGGCACCAGCCCGAGCAGTGCACCCAGCAACGTCGTCTTGCCCGTCCCGGTGCCACCGCTCAGGACAAACGCGAGTCGGGCGTCGATCAGCGCACGCAACACCGCGTCGATCTCGGGTGGCACCGTGCCCAATCGCACGAGATCGGCCAGCGAGTACCGCCTGCGAGCCAGCACCCGTAACGACACCGTCGTGTGCTCAGTCAGCGGGGGAAGGATCGCGTGCAATCGAGTGCCGTCGGGTAGCACCGCGTCCACGAACGGCATCGCGTCGTCCAGCCGCCGCCCGGCCGCTGCTGCCAGCCGTTGCGCGAGTTGCCGCACTGAGGCTTCGTCGGCAAAGCACGTCGGCGCACGTTCCATCCCGTTACCGCGGTCGTACCAGACCTGATCGGCCGCATTTACCAATACATCGGTGACGCCGTCCATTGCGATCAGTGGTTCCAGTGGTCCAGCGCCGGTCAACTGAGCGGCGATATCCCGGTGCAGGGCCGCGAAGACCGCATCGTCCACGATGCCACCGGATTCCGATCGGATGACCGCACCAAGTTCGGCATCGGCATCCGTCACAAGCCGATGACGAACACGCTCGACGAGCTCGGTCATCGCGCCGGCCCGTCCAGTTCGGTCAGTCCCCTTAGGCCGTCCAAGATTCCCGCCACGACCCGCGCGACCTGCCTTGGCACCCGGCCGTAGTCAGGTGAGCCCACCAGCGGGGGCAGTACGCCCAGCATCGGTGCGCCGACGTACGACGCCACCGTGTCGACGCCGATCTCGCCACGACGGACAACCAATCCGACGGGGACGTCCGGCAACGAACGCAACAGAACCTGAGCTGCAGCGACAGCCCGGAGTTCGGCCCGCGCCACGATGACGACCAGCGAGCACCAGCGCACCGCCTCGTCCCGCTCGGGCGTAGGACCACGGGGCAAGTCCAGCACGACCGGCCCGTTGGCCACAGCAGCGCCGAGCACCTGCCCGATCTCCCCGCACGAAGGCGCGACGCCGTCACACGCGAGTACCGGCACTGGGCCCCACCGCGGCAGACCGTCGGCCAACAACGTTGGCTCCAGGTAGCCACCGTCCAACTGCAGCCCAGACCAGCGCGCGCCTTGTACGTCCTCGATACCCAGCAGCACATCGGTGCCGCCACCGACCGGGTCAAGATCCACCAGCGTGCCACCGGCCCCCGAGGCGAGCGCCGCCGCGAAGCTGGACGCGCCCACGCCGCCGCATCCGCCGACCACGCCGAGGATCGGGCCATGGGCAGCCTCGGTCGAAGTCATGACCTCGACCCAACCGTCGGCCTTGACCCGTGCCAACCCGCTGCGCAGCGATTGTGGACGACACGCAGGCTGTGGATGACGGCTCAGAACTGTCGGCACGCCGCGGTACGCCTTCCGTCCCGGATCAACGCGGGTCCGTATCCTCAGACACTGTGGGACCGACACCGCAGGGCCGACCAACGCAGCGCCGAGCACCGCGCGTAAAGCGCACGGCCGCGTTCTTCGACCTAGACAAGACGATCATCGCCAAGTCCAGCGTCTTGGCGTTCGGAAAGCCGTTCTACCAAGGCGGGCTGATCAACCGCCGTGCGGTCCTACGCAGCGCGTACGCCCAGTTCGTGTTCGCGCTCGCCGGGGCCGACGCCGACCAGATCGAGCGGATGCGCGCGTACCTGGCAGCGATGAGCACCGGGTGGGACGTAGCTCAGGTCCGCGAGATCGTGTCCGAGACGCTGCACGAGATCATCGACCCGATCGTCTACGACGAGGCCGTCGAACTCATCGGCATGCACAAGGCTGCCGGACGCGACATCGTCATCGTGAGCACGTCCGGGGAGGAGGTCGTCGCCCCCATCGGCGCGATGCTCGGCGCAGACCACATCGTTGGGACGCAGATGATCGTCGAGGACGGGAAGTACACCGGCGAGATCGGACGGTATGCGTACGGACCGGAGAAAGCGGTCGCGGTCCGCGAACTCGCCACTGAACTCGGCTACGACCTGCCGGCCTGTTACGCCTACTCCGACTCGGTGACGGACGTCCCGATGCTGGAAGCCGTCGGCCACCCGTTCGCCGTGAACGCCGATCGCGCGCTGCGCAAGATCGCCGCCGAACGTGAGTGGCCGGTGCTGACCTTCTCCAACGCCGTGCCGCTACGGGAGCGGATCTCCGGCCTCAAGCCAGAACACCCGACGATCACCGCCGGCGCGGTCGGCGCGGGGATCGCCGTCGGTGGCTTGATTTGGTACGCCGCGAGGCGGCGCACCGTCCGCGCCTGATCCAATCCGGACAAGCCGTGCCGACGTGCTGACCGACAGTTGCGTAGGTCACACTTTCGGCGTCCAATGAGATGTACGGACGGAGTTCGTCGATGGCGGTCCAGCCCCCAGTGGACCCCGTCCCGCACGGACGAACGGGCACCCACGCGGCGATCCCACCACGCACAGGTGAGTCGGCGCGGACCGACCAGATTCGGCCCGCGTCAGACATTCCGAGGGCACGCCTGGTAACCCACTCGTTTGTGCCGGCGGCGTCGCGGGCAACTGCGGCGTCGTCAACATGTGCGGGTAGGTCGAGGTCCGCCGCGCACATCGAGCGTCCTCGCGCCACGACCGGGTCTTATTCGACGTCCGGCGCCGTCAACCGCGGGCGATGGCCTCGCAGATCGCAGTCGATTCCAGGGCGCCAGCCACGACCGCGTCAGCGCAGTGCGCGATCCAGGCAGCCAGCCCATCCGGTGTCCCGTTGCGATAACCGGTCAACGCCGCCTCGTACGCCGAACCCAGTTCGCGATGGCCGGCCTCGATGACGACCAGCGACTTCGGGTCCAGTCCGCGCTCGATCAGCGTCAGCCGAACGGCGACCCTCGCCACGACACCTGACGCCGGCGCGAACGCGTCCAGACTGAGTAGTTCGCCGTGCACGATCGCGGCGACGACGATCGCTGGCGCCGAGGTTGTGGCCAGGACGGCCGCCAGGATGTCCAGCCGTTGCGCCGCGCCGGGTGCGGGCCGCCCGAGTGCCTCGGGGTCACTGACCAGGTCTGCTGCGGCCAGCGCATGCAACCTGGCCAGCGCCTGCCGGGGTGCGCGCGTCCATGTGTCGGTCAGCGTCGGTATCGCAGCCTGTACGCGCAGGGCACCCTGGACGACCGGGTCGTCAGCGGCAGCACCCGAGCGAACGTCCTCCAGCGGATGCTCGGCGCCGGCCAGCCACGCGGAGGCCCACGCGCCGCGCAGCGAGGACTCGGCCGAGACGTCCGCGGAACTGCGGCGCAGCGTCCGGTTCCCGATCAACGCATCGACCGACGCACGCGTGCGGCTGACGCTGTCAGTGACGCCCGGCAACTCCAGTAGGGCGGCAAGCGGATCAGCGGTCACAACGCCAAAGCCTAATCGGCGCACGTTGCCCATCCGACTGCAGTGGCGTACACCTTTGCTATGCAGACATATAACCCTAATTCGGACGGGCGACCCCTCGCCGGAAGTGAACGGTCCGCCGCGCCGGACGCGCAGATCGGACGGGCGCTGGCCGGGCGCAGCGCACTCACGATCACGCTGTTGATCCGGCGTCGTGCCGGCGGTGGCATGGGCGCCGATCCGGCCGATCTGACCACGGTGACCGAGGCACTCACTGCAGCCGGTGCCCAGATCGTCCTGGCAGACGCACCGTCGCGACGCGTGCAGGCCACTGGCACCGTGGAGTTGCTCAGCGCGATGTTCGGCACCCAGTTGGAACAGACGTCCAGCCGGGCGCCGGACGGGAGCACCGTCACCCATCGCCATCGCACCGGTGGCCTGACCGTCCCAGGCGTGCTGGACGGCATCGTCACCGCAGTCCTGGGCCTTGACGACCGCCCGCAGGCCAGGGCCCAGTTCCGAATTGCCCAAGCCAGCGCCGTGGTGCAGAGCTATACGCCGCTGGAACTCGGTGCGATCTACCGATTTCCGCCGGTACCTGGGGGTCCCCCCGCTTGCGGGGGAGGTTCCGGGCAGCAGATCGCGATCATCGAACTCGGCGGCGGGTATGAGACGGCAGACCTGGACACCTACTTCGCCGGGCTCGGCATCACTGGTCCGACCGTCACCGCGGTAGGCGTCGACGGTGCGGCCAACCAGCCGGGCCAAGACCCCCAGGGTGCCGACGGGGAGGTGCTACTGGACATCGAGGTTGCCGGTGCACTGGCTCCTAACGCCGAGATCGTCGTCTACTTCGCGCCCAATACCGACGCCGGCTTCCTCAATGCGGTGAGTGACGCCGTCCACGCGAGATCCACGCCAGCCGCCATCAGCATCAGTTGGGGGCAGAGCGAGGACACCTGGACGGCGCAGGCCCGCACCGCACTGGACAGCGTCTTCGCCGATGCAGTCACTCTCGGGATCACCGTCACCGCGGCCGCCGGGGACAACGGAAGCACCGACGCGGCAACGGACGGCCGCAACCACGCGGACTTCCCTGCCTCGAGCCCGAACGTGCTGGCGTGCGGAGGGACCAGCTTGAGCGCCAACCCGTCTTCTGGCGTCGTCACGTCCGAGACGGTCTGGAACGACGGCACCGGTGGGGCGACCGGAGGCGGAGTGAGCGACGCCTTCGCCACCCCGGACTGGCAGCGTTCAGCGGGCGTTCCCGGCACCGGACGCGGGGTACCGGACGTAGCCGCCGTCGCCGATCCGCGCACCGGCTATCAGGTTCTTGTGGACGGCACGGCGATGGTGATCGGCGGTACCAGCGCGGTCGCGCCGTTATGGGCCGCGCTGGTCGCGCGTCTCCGGCAGGCCGTTAGCGCGCACGCCTCGAGCGAGCCGGCCGCTTCGCCGTCGCTGATGCAGGTGCTGTACCAGGGCGTCACGGCAGGACGGCCCGCGGCAGGTTTTCGCGACATCGTCACCGGGAACAACGGTGCATACGCCGCAGCCACCGGTTGGGATGCCTGCACCGGTCTGGGCGCCCCGGACGGCACCGCCCTGCTGGCGCTGCTCGCCGGCTCCGTCCCACCGGCAGTCACCACGGACACGCGATGATCCACACCGAACCCCGCCCGGCGAGCGAGCGGCAGTAGCGCGCCGGACCAGATGCGCACGAGATGTCCGAACTGGAATGATCGGGGCTGCAAGGTCCGCCAAGACGCCGAGGAGTACTCATCGTGACCGTCACATCGCAGCCGAACAGCCCTAGGTCACCCAGCACGGAAGCGAACGGCACCGACTACCGCAGTGGGATTCCGCTCGACGGATTGCCGACCGGTCGCCACGCCCTCGAGCCCTCGATCGGACAGCTCGTCTCGGATGCCTCGACGCACCTTTCGAGGATCGTCCAGGGCGAGGTCGCACTTGCGAAACTGGAGCTCAAGTCGTCGGTGAAGAACGCTGGACTCAGCGCCGGCATGTTCATCACCGCGGGCGTGTTGCTGTTCTTCTCGTTGACGTTCGGTCTGATCGCGTTGGCCGAGGGCATCGTCGCGATGGGCATCTGGCGCTGGTTGGCGTACCTGATCGTCTTCGGTTTCCTGTTGCTCATCATCGGCCTGCTGGTGTTCATCGGCGTCCGGAAGATCAAGCGGGTGAAGGCACCGGCCCGGACGATCGCCACGAGCAAGGACACCGTCGCATACCTCAAGGCGAACACGAAGCGAGGCTGACAGCACCCATGGGATACGGCCCGCTGCCGGGGGCGCCGGACAGCTCGACCGTCCTGATCGACGGTCCGTGGACGCATCGCACTGTCCGCGCAAACGGCATCGCGCTGCACACCGCTGAGCTTGGGACCGGGCCGCTTGTCCTGCTCCTACATGGGTTTCCCCAGTTCTGGTGGGCGTGGCACCGTCAGCTCGTCGACCTCGCCGAGGCCGGCTATCGCGCGGTGGCCGTCGACCTGCGCGGGTTCGGCGCCAGCGACAAACCACCACGTGGTTACGACGCGCCCACCCTGGCCGCGGACATGGCCGCACTGATCGCCTCGCTCGGCCAGAGCAACGCGATGGTGGTCGGCAGTGACTTGGGTGGGCTGCTGGCGTGGACGATGGCGGCCAAGCATCCCAAGGTTGTCCGCAGCGTGGTGTTGCTCGGTGCGGCTCATCCGCTGCGCCTTCGCTCCGCCGTCGCGCGCAACCCTGAACAACGTCGCGCTTCGGCCTACGCGCTGCGGACATTCCAGGCACCGCGACGTCCCGAACACCTTCTCGCCCGCGACTCGAGTTGGGTCCGCCAGCTGTACGACACCTGGACGGGTCCGCGCTGGCGGGGCACACCTGGTTACGTCGCCGACGTCGAACGGTACGCCGCGGCGATGCGGATCCATCCGGTCGGGTACTGCGCGGCCGAGTACTTCCGCTGGTTGGTGCGCTCGCTGCCGCGGGCCGACGGCCGACGCTTCGTCGCCGATCTGCGTACGCCGATCACTGCACCGGTCCTGCACCTGCACGGCGACTTCGACACCTGCGTCTTGCCGAGCACCGCGCAGGGTTCTGGTCAGTACGTCACCGGCGACTACGAGTGGCGCGTGCTCGACGGCGTCGGGCATTTCCCGCACAACGAGACGCCGGAGTTGGTCAGCGGGGAACTGATCCGCTGGGCCAAGCTGCACTGACTGCAGCGCTCAGCCCGGTGTGCACGCGCCGGTAGCCACCGGCAGGGTCACGGTGCGGCCCTCGGCGATGTCAGGTGCAATCTCCCGGTTGGTCAGGGCATAGCCCACGTCCGAGGAGTCCAGTGCGGTCGCGAACACGACTCCGAGCACCGTCCCGTCGTCGGCGAGCAGCGGCCCGCCTGAGTTACCGCTGCGCACCACCGCTCGCACCGCGTAGATCTCGCGATTGACCTTGGCATTGCCGTAGATGTCGTTGCCGGCCACCGTGGTTCTGGTGCCTATCCGGGCCGTGCGAATCGTGAACGGTCCGTCCTCGGGGTAACCGAGCACCACCGCCGGAGCACCGTGGTTGGCCGGCGTCGTCGCGAACGTCAGTGGTGCGGCCGTCAGATCGGGAACGTCCAGGACTGCGACGTCACGCGTGGGGTCGAACAGGACGACGGTTGCCGGGACGGTCTGGCCGGGCGCGATCTGGACCCCGACCTGCGCCGTGCCTGCGACGACATGGGCGTTCGTGAGCACCCGATGTGGCGCGAACACGAAGCCGGAACCCTCGATGCCGCGGCTGCAGGAGGGCGCTTGCCCGTAGATCTTGAAGACCGACTTGTGGACGCGTCTTACCTGCGCGGCAACAGCGGGGGAGAGCTTGGGGTCCGGTGCGGCGACGTCGACATCGGGCGACAGCGGCAGATCACCGAAGACCGGTGGGAAGCCACTGCGGTCCAAGAACAGGCGCAGCGAGGAGTAGAGGCTACGTACGTCGTCCGGCATGACGCCGTTGACGGTCCGCACGATGGACGAATGGCTGGCCTCCGAGGCCAGCGTCGGGTACGGAGAGGAGGCGAGTGGAACCGCAACCATCCACGCGACCAGCAGCACCGACACGATGCCCAGGCCCGAGCCGATACCCGAGTCCAACTTGCGGCCCCGGTTGGTGACGAAGCGTGCGCGGACCCGGGTCGCGATCCACACGCCGAGCAGTTGGCCGATCATCGCCAGCAGCAGCACGCACACGATTGCGACGGGCACCTGCGCGCGGCCGTCGGCCAGTCGGGAACCCAACGGCTCAGCCAGTTGCGCGCCGATGGTCGCACCGCCGAAGAAGCCGATCATCGACAGCGCTCCGACGACCGCACCGTTGCGGAACCCACCTATTCCATAGGCGACAGCGGCGACGACGATGATCAGATCGAGAAGGTTCATCGGCGGTCAGTTCGGTAGAACGATGAGCTCGCCGGTCTGCCCCTGCCTCAGATGTATCGAGCAGACGAACTGGTAGGTACCTGGAGCCGGCGCCGTGAAGGTGACCTGTGCACTCTGGCCGGCAACCGTCAACGGAACCCAGTCGCCGACAGGCAGGTTGGGCAGTTGCCAGTTGTGCGGCGCGCCCTTGCCGTCGTTGACCAGCACGATCCGGACTTTGCCGGGATGGATGGTGATCGTCGATGGATGGAAGCGGTAATCGTCGCCGGCCTTGATCGTGACCCGTTGCACGCCGTCCTGGGCCGCGGCCGTCGTCGAGCCCGTGTGTGGCGCCGAGGACGTGCAACCGGCAAGCAGCGCACCGAGTGCGGCGGCCGCGGTGACGATGATCGCAACGGTACGAGATCGCGGACGCTCAGACATAGGCCGAACGCTACCGGCGCTGCTTGGCTGTGAGTTCATCCGACTCAGCCGACTCATCCGACAGTGGGACGGCCGGAGTTTGCTGCCGGGAGCGGTCGCTGCTGACCGTTGTCCCACGGCCGGCCCCACCCACCCATCTCCAGGATTCGATCGAGCAGCATCGCGGTGAATCCCCAGACATACAAGTCCCGAACCTCGAATCCGGGCCCGAACCAACCCGACGGATGCGGCACACGGAACCGGTTCGCTGGGTCAGCCAGTTCGGCGATGGGAACAATCTCCACCCTGGCCACCTCAGCTGGATCACCGGGTGCGACCGGGTGCGGGTGCGGCCACCACGCCAGCACCGGTGTCACCACGAACCCGGACGGCGGGATGAAGATTGCCGGCAGCTCGCCCAGGGTCTGCACGCTCGCCGGGTTCAGGCCGACCTCCTCCTGCGCCTCGCGCAGCGCTGCGGCGACGTGATCGACGTCCGAGGCGTCCACAGCGCCGCCGGGGAAGGCAACCTGACCTGCGTGGCGGCGCATGTCCGCAGCGCGCTGGATCAGCAGGATGCTCGGACCGTCGGTCGTCTCGCAGAGGACGATGAGCACTGCGGACGCCCGACCGCTGCCGTCGTCCGGCGGCAGGAACATCGTCATCTCTTCGGGAACGACCGCTTCCGCGGCGTGAACCAGTTGCCGCAAGAACTCAGGGGCGTCAGTCAACCTCGACCGCCACCCGCGACGGGCTGCGCAGCAACGTTGCCGCGACGGCAGGGTCGGTCGGTCCCTCGCCGAACGATGGGCAGAGCGGGGCGATCGCGCAGGCACCGCACGCGGGCCGCCGGGAGTGGCAGACGCGCCGGCCATGCCAGATAACTCGATGCGACAGGACCGTCCAGTCCTTCTTGGGGATCAGCGCGTTGATGACCAACTCGACCTTGACCGGGTCGGTCTCGTCGGTCCAGCCCCACCGCCGAGCCAGCCGTCCGAAGTGGGTGTCGACGGTGATGCCTGGGACGCCGAACGCGTTCCCCAGTACGACGTTCGCGGTTTTACGGCCGAACCCCGGGAGCGTGACAAGCTCAGTGAGCGTGTGCGGCACCTCGCCATTGAACCGCTCGAGCAGAGCCTGGCCGAGCTTGATGATCGAGGTGGTCTTGTTGTGGTAGAAGCCGGTCGAGCGGACGTACTCTTCCACCTCGGCACGATCCGCGCCTGCGTAGTCGGCGGCGGTTCGGTAGCGGGCGAACAGCGCGGGCGTGACCTCGTTGACCCGCTTGTCCGTGCACTGGGCCGACAGGATCGTCGCGACAGACAGTTCGAGCGCGTTGGTGAAGTCGAGCTCGCAGTGCGCGTCGGGGTACAACTCGGCGAGTTCGCGGTTGATCCGCCGGGCGCGGCGGGTCAACGCCAGCGGGCTTTCGTCTGTAAACGGCACGCCGTCAGCCTACGAGCACCGTCCGACCGTGCCCGTGCGGCACAATGGGCGACATCATGCTCGGATTCCTGGTGCTGTTGTTCCCGTTCGTTCTGCTGGCCTTCATGCTCTTGATGGGGCGGGTCGAGGAGCCGTTGAGCCGTGTCGCTGTCGAGCGGGAGCTCGAGCAGTTCCTGGACGACGCCAGCCCTGACGAGCTGGACACGTTTGTCCGCGAGGGCACCGATTCGGCGCTGTCCCGATTCCGTCAGCGCCTCGGACTGACCAAACTGCGGCGCAACCGAGCCTCCTGATCACTTGGTGCCGATAAGATTGCCCTAGACTCGCGCGAGGGTGTGACGTGGCTCGCAGCCGTGTGGTCATAGAGGAGCAGATGTGGACGAGATTCTCCGCCGAGCAGGTCTTTTTCAGGGTGTAGACCCAGAGGCCGTAGAGGCGCTTGCCGACGAGTTCGAGATTCTCGACGTTCCGCGCGGCGCCACCTTGTTCAGCGAGGGCGAGCCGGGCGAGAGCCTGTACATCGTGCTTGCCGGCAAAATCAAACTCGGCCGGCGCTCCACCGACGGCCGCGAGAACCTGGTCGCCGTCATGGGTCCGTCCGATCAGTTCGGTGAGCTCTCGCTGTTCGACCCCGGACCGCGCACCGCCACCGCCACCGTCGTCACCGATGCCCGCGTCGCCCGGTTGCCCAAGGCGGCCTTGCAGGCGTGGGTTCACGACCGCCCACAGATCGCGATGCAACTGCTGCGGGTCGTGGCTCGACGGCTGCGTCGGACGAACACGATGCTCGCCGACCTGATCTTCGTCGACGTTCCCGGCCGCGTTGCCAAGCAACTGTTGCAACTTGCACAGCGGTTCGGTTCGGTCGACGGTGGACAGCTACGAGTCACGCACGACCTCACGCAGGAGGAGCTCGCTCAGCTCGTCGGCGCCTCGCGCGAGACCGTGAACAAGGCGCTGGCCGACTTCGCGTCGCGAGGTTGGCTGCGGCTGGAAGGTAAGAGCGTCGTCATCCTGGACCGCGAACGGCTAGCCCGCCGCGCGCGGTAATCGATACGTGCAGGCTGCCTTCGGCCGGTATCTCACTGTGCGCCCCGCAGGGTCCTCACCGATCGTGGTTGTGTTCGGTGGTCAGGTACTTCAGCTGCGCTTGGACGCTTAGTTCGGCGGCCCACCAGACGTTCTCGTCCACATCGGCGTAGACGAGTTCTACGATCTGGCGCGCGGTGGCATCGGTGCCGAGGGTGGCCACTGCGTCGCGGACCTGAGCCAAGCGCTGCTCGCGGTGGGCGAGGTAGAACGCTGCCGCTTCGCTGATGTGCGGAAGTTCGGGTCCGTGGCCGGGCAGGACGGTGAGTTCGCCCAGTTCCTCGAGCCGGTGCAGTGAGTCGAGGTAGTCGCGTAGGTTGCCGTCCGGATGAGCCACGACGGTGGTGCCGCGGCCCAGGATCGTGTCGCCGGTTAGCACCGCCAGCGGCTGCCCGTCGTCGGAGGCGACCACGAAGGACGCAGAGTCGGAGGTATGGCCCGGCGTGGCGAGCACGCTCACGCGCAGGTTGGCAGCCTCGAACACGGTGCCTTCGGTCAGCGCCGCACCGCCGTGACAGTGCTCGGGGTCGACTGCGCGGACCACAGCGCCGGTGCGGGCATGCAGGTCGGCAGCGCTCTGACTGTGGTCGAAGTGGCCGTGGGTCACCAGCACGAGCGCGATCTTGGGTGCTGCCTGGATCAGCAGGTCCAAGTGATCTCCCCCGCCGGCCATGCCTTCACTGGCGGGGGTACCCCCACTGCCGCTCTGCCCAGGGTCTACGACGATCACCTCATCGGATCCGGGTGCCCGCAGCAACCAGGTATTCGTTCCCTCCAGGGTCATCGGACCGGGGTTCGCCTGAAGCAGGACCGATGCCTGCGGCAGCACCGTCCGCACCGTCTCGTAAGCAGGGTGCGTCATGACAAGCCATTCACGAACATGGACTTCGGCAGTTCGACCCGCGTCCCGTCCGGCAACTCGGCGATGATCTTGTCGCCCTCGGCGCGGATGTGCGGGCGGACCGCATCGATCGGGCCCGTCGGCGCGGCAGCCAGCGCGGCGGCAACGGTCCCGAACGACTCCAGTGCTGCGAGGGTCATGATGGTCGGTGGCAGCATTCCCCGTTTACCGCGCCGCGCCTGCTCGAGCGACTCCCCCACGCCGACCCAGGATGCCTCGGAAGATTCACTCGTTAGATCCTGGGCCTGAGCGCCAGCAGGAAGCGCTCCGACGAAGAATCGGGTGTCATAGCGGCGGGCCTCGCCGGCGGGGGTCACCCAGCGCGCCCACGGGCGCAGGACATCGGCCGCAATCGTCAGACCGTTCGCACGCAGTAGATCACCGAATGAGACACGCCCCTCCTCTACGTCGGCACGCACGCTCGACAGGTCGATCATCGGCTCGGTCAGCAGTACGCCCGTCTCCTCGAACGTCTCGCGAACGGCGGCACCGAGCAGCGCCAGCGCGGTTGACTCGCCGCAACCAAAACGCGCGGCCACCTGCGAGCCGGCACCGGCTGCGAACGGCAGCAGCACGTCCGCCTCGTCAACCCGACCACCGGGGAACACGCTCATACCGGCTGCGAACACCATCTGCTCCACGCGCGTCAGCAGCCACGTCTGCAGGCCGACGTCCCCGTCGCGCAGCAGTACCACCGTCGCTGCGTCCCGGACCGGAACCTCACTCACGCCGTGCTGACCTCCACGACGAGTTCGACCTCGACGGCGGCGTCCAAGGGCAGCGCTGCGACGCCGATTGCCGAACGCGCATGTCGACCTGCGTCGCCGAATACGTCTGCGAGCAGGTCGCTGGCGCCGTTTACCACCGCGGACTGGCCGGTGAACCCCGGTGCCGAGGCGACGAAACCGACGACCTTCACCACCTGTACCACCGCGTCCAGGCCGACCAGCGCATGGACGGCGGCCAGCGCGTTGAGCGCGGCCGTCCGGGCCTGCGCCTTCGCCTCGTCGGCGCTCACCTCGGCACCGACCTTTCCGGTCGCGGGCATCACGCCGTCCACCATCGGCAACTGCCCGGAGGTGAACACGTACGTCCCGGACCGAACGGCCGGAACGTAGGAGGCAACGGGCGGAACGACAGCGGGCAGTTCGATACCGAGCTCGGCCAGCCGAGTAAATACATCAGTCATACGGGTGACGGTATCTGCTCTGGCGCCACAGGCGCCTGCTGTGAGCTGGTCGGGCCGAGTCGGCATTCAACTCGAGCGTCTCCTACCCTTGCCAAATGGCCGCATCACGCTCGGCCGCCACCACGGCGGTCCCGGATCTGCTCCCTGCGCTCATGCCGTCTGCGCGACTGCACGTCGTCACCGGCAAGGGCGGTACGGGCAAGACTACCGTCGCAGCGGCGCTCGCGCTGGCACTCGCCTCGACCGGACGCAAGGTGCTGCTCATCGAGGTCGAAGGTCGCCAATCGATCGCGCAGTTGTTCGACGTTCCTGCGCTGCCGTACGCCGAACACCGGTTGACGACCACCGGCAACGGTGGCTCGCTATGGGGCCTGGCCATCGACGCCGAACTGGCCATGATCGAGTATTTGGACATGTTCTACGGCCTCAAGCGTTCGGCCCGCGGGCTGAAGAAGATGGGCGCCGTCGACTTCGTCACGACGCTCGCACCGGGCCTGCGCGACGTGCTGTTGACCGGCAAGGTGAAAGAGGCCGTAACCCGCACCAACCCTGACGGACATCTGGCCTACGACGCCGTTGTCCTGGACGGTCCACCTACCGGCCGCATCGGCAAGTTCCTGGACGCCACGCGCGAGGTCGCGAGCCTGACCAAGTTCGGGCCGATCAATCGCCAGAGCGCCGGGGTCATCGAGTTGCTGCACAGTCCACGGACCGTGGTGCACCTGGTCACCCTTTTGGAGGAGATGCCGGTGCAGGAGACGATCGACGCCGCGACCGAGTTGGCTGCCGCGGAATTCACGCTGGGAGCCGTGGTCGTCAACCGGGCCCGCCCGGACCTCATCGCCCCCGGGCTGCTGGGCGATGGTGGAGCGCCGAACGTCAAGACTCTCGCAACCGGACTGCGTAAGGCGAATGTCGCCCCAACGCACGCCGCTGCCCTCGCCGCCGAGATGACCAGCTACGCCGGTCGGCAGCAGTTGCAACTCGAGAACGCCGAACGCCTGGACGCCATCGAACTGCCCCGTATCGAACTGCCCGACCTGAACCCACCGGTCGAGCTCGGCGAACTGACCGAGTTGGCCGCCTGCTTCACCGTGGGCCTGGCATGAAGGTCCTCGATCTGGTCGCGCTCGTCCACGACCCCAAGACCCGCATCGTCGTGACGTGCGGCAGCGGCGGCGTCGGCAAGACCACGACTGCGGCGGCCCTTGCGCTGCTGGGCGCCGAGGCTGGTCGTCGCACCGTCGTACTCACCATCGACCCGGCCCGTCGGCTGGCCCAGTCGATGGGCCTGACCGAGTTGGACAACACCCCGCGAGAGGTCAAGGGCGTCGCCAACGGGCAGCTTTTCGCGATGATGCTGGACATGAAGCGGACGTTCGACGACGTCGTGCTGGAGCACTCCACGGCTGAACGTGCTGAGCAGATTTTCGCGAACCCGTTCTACCAATCGCTGTCCTCCTCCTTCGCCGGTACGCAGGAGTACATGGCGATGGAGAAGCTGGGCCAGCTCTCCGCGACCGGCGAGTGGGACCTGATCATCGTGGACACGCCGCCGTCGCGTTCGGCGCTGGACTTCTTGGATGCACCCAACCGGCTCGGCCGGTTCCTCGACGGCCGCATGATCCGGATCCTGACGATGCCCGCCCGCACCGGCGGCAAGACCGGTCTGAAGGTGATGACCGCCGGGCTCGGAATCTTCAGCAAGGTGTTCAGCCGGGTGCTGGGCGGGGATCTGATCAGGGACCTGTCCGCGTTCGTCAGTGCGCTGGAGACGATGTTCGGTGGCTTCCGCGAGCGCGCGCAGCAGACGTATGAATTGCTCAAGGCGCCGGGCACCGCGTTCGTGGTGGTTGCGGCGCCCGAACCCGACGCCCTGCGCGAGGCTTCCTACTTCGTGGAACGGCTCTCGGCCGAGCGGATGCCGCTGGCTGGGCTGGTCGTGAACCGGATGCGCCGCACCGCCCACACTGATGGGCCGAGCCTGACAGCCAACCAGTCCGAGGCGGCCGCAGACGTGCTCAGCACGAAACCTGCCGACGCGGCCACCAACCTGGCGCTGGCGGCACTGCGGGTGCATACCGAGATCGCGCGGGCCGCCGAGCACGACGCTCGCATGGCCAAGCGCTTCTCCAGCGCCCACCCGGACGTTCGCGTCGTGTCGCTGCCCGCCCTGCCGGCCGACGTCCATGATCTGGACGGGCTACGAACGATCGGCGCGCTGCTCACCGTCAACTGAGCGCGACCGGAGCGTATTGCGGCGCTGTCCGAATCGCCCCGTACCCTGATATCTCGTGGCAGCTACTCCAGCAAAATCGGGCCCCTGGCCAACGATCGGCAAGCTAGTCGGCGCGCTGACTGCGGCGGCTGTGCTGGTCGCAGGTCTGCTGCTGCCCTAT
>JBDTDN010000359.1:0-9846 GCA_039923055.1 Jatrophihabitantaceae bacterium | reverse complement strand
GTGCTCGGAGTCGACAGCACCGATGCACGTTCGCGCCTCCAGCGACTCCGGGATGCCGGCATCGTCGTTCAACACGGAACTCGGGGAAGGGCGTACTACACCCTCGGCGCCCTCGGCCCGGATCGCACCGACCAGCAGGTAGTCCTCGAGGTCGCGTCCAACGAGCCGATCACCAACGAGCGAGTCCGACAGCTCACCGGCCTGGATCGCGTGGCCGCCAGGAGCTTGCTGCGCAGATTGGTCGATGAGGGTCATCTCGTCCAGCATGGCGAGCGGCGCGCCACCTACTACACGCTGCCCAACGGGCGGAAGCGAAGTTGAAGATCATGTCATTCATTTGTCAGTCATCACTGCGGCACACGACAGGACACACGGCGACAGGCAGCGGCATGAAACCCAATGAATACAGGGGCGTGACGACCTCAGGCGACACGGACCAGCACGAAATCTGACTGATCACCCGCGCTGGCAGCGTGGGGGTCAGGGGTTCGAATCCCCACAGCTCCACCCATTTCTAAAGGGCTAGAAGCACTTGGTCCTCCGCCCGAAAACCGCGCGGCAGCCCCTTCGGTAGCCAGCTGGCGCCAAACACGGTTCTAGTCGCCGCGGATCACGCGTCGCCGACAAGCGAACGCTCGCGGCCTACTTGGTTGCACTTGAGTCGGATCTGAGCCGTCTCAGAGAGTCGGACCTGTGGAACTGGGAGCCTGACCAGCTTCCGATTGGGAGCACTCGCCTGGACTCGAGGGTGGCTGGCGGCCCATCGTGTTCGATGAGGCCCCGCCTTCAAGCCGAATGGCGAAGCCGGGACCCGCACGACTAGACAGTCAATCTGCCAGATGATCAGCGTGTCCAGCAGGCCGAATCACCGGGCACAGATAGCGCTCCCGGATCGGTCACGGAAACAGATGTGGTAGTGCGAAGAGCATCGCAAGTGACCAGGTGACGTGCGTGATTGCGGCGCTGAGGATGCCGCCGGACGCGCGCCGCTCAAGCGCGAAGACAATCCCCAGGCTCGCGGCGGCGAACGTGAGCATGAGGTTGCCCGTAGCGAGCGTCACCAATAGGTAGACGACCGTGGAGACCGGGACCGCCCGCCCGCGACCGATCGCGGTAAAGAGGGCGCCACGAAAGAAGACCTCCTCAGCGATCCCGTTCGCGACAGTGACTGGGACGACGAGTGCGAGGCTCCCCTTCCGCGCGTGCGCGAGCACGCTCTCGACCAGATCGCGTAGCGGCCCGATTTCACGCACCACCAGCGCGCCGAGCAGGAAGGCTCCTACTGCCGCCAACCCGATGACGAACCCGGTGAGGATTGGGCGGCGGGAGGTGCCGAGCAGACGGATGTGGCCGAGGTGCAGCGGACCGGAAAGCAAACCTCCGAGCACCCAAGTGGCGGCGACTGCGGTTGTCAGCGGGTAGAAGTACGCGCTACCGGGGGCCGCATGTAGCGAGAAACCGAGCAGTGTCGCGCCTACGGCGAGAGTTAGGGCGACCACAGCACGCCGTCGGCGAGGTTCAGACGCCTCATCGACGGCCCCTGTCGGGGCGGGTGTGATCAGCGCAGCAGAGACGAAGCTTGTGAGCGCCGCACCGGGTCGCTGTCGACGACGCATCTGTGAATCGGTCACGCCGCTGGGCCCGCGGATCCCGAACGGGCGGCCAGCGCCAGTCGTACTGCGTCATCGTAGCCAAGTGTGGCGCCTGGAATGAGGTGTTCGATGCTGCGGTCGGTGACGATGACCTCGGTGGACATCGAGTCGACGAGATTGCGTGCCGTCTGTACGTCCACGTCGGTGACGAACTGGAGCCAGCGTGACGAGAGCCTTGGCGTGAGCAAGGGGACGGTCAGGACGGGAAGGAAGCGCCTGTTCTGAATTGCAGCAGCCCGCTTCATCATGTCGACGTAGCGAAGTACTTCGGGGCCGCCTATCTCGAATACGGCGCCTTCTGCCGCCGGATCCTCGACAACGCCGATCAGGTAGCGGATGACGTCAGGTAGCGCTATCGGTTGCGTGCGCGTCCGCACCCAGCGAGGGGCCACCATAGCCGGAAGATGATCGACCAACTGGCGGGTGATCTCCCAGGAGATACTCCCGTGACCGATGACCACGGCTGCACGAAGGACCGTGACCGGTACGCCCGCAACACCCAGCAAACGCTCGACATCGCGGCGAGAGCGCAGATGTGGCGATAGGTCCGCATCTCCCCCCAGCCCACCGAGATAGATGATCCGACCCACACCGGCCGCGGCGGCGGCCTCGCCGAAGGACGACGCGGCACGCGCGTCCCTCTCCTCGAAGTCGTCGTGTTCGAGTGAGTGCACGAGGTAATACGCGACATCGATACCCGACAATGCTGCGCTCAGGCTCGCCCGATCGCTCACATCTCCGAGTACTGCCGTGCCGCGACCGTTGTAGTCATCGGGTCGACGGGTCATCGCACGAACCTGGTGACCGGCCTCGTCCAGTGACACCGCAAGGTGCGCGCCGATGAACCCGGTAGCGCCCGTCACCAGAATCTGCAGCATCTCGTCATCGTCCTCTCCGCCCGGTAACTGAAAGCCCGAGATCTCATTACGGTGAGGGGCGGCGTTCGCGAGCGAGGGCCTTGGGTGCCTTGCGCAGCCATGCCTCGGTCAGTAGCTCGTGTAGCAGGCGGGTCGGTGCCGGAGCGAGGGTGACGACGACGCACGCCAGACGTTTGCCCCAGTAGAACTCGGCGCAAACGCCAGGGTGCTCGGCGACCGCCGCATGCGTCTCGGCTTCATCGACCATGATTCGGA
This sequence comes from Jatrophihabitantaceae bacterium, assembly GCA_039923055.1. Classification (GTDB taxonomy): domain Bacteria; phylum Actinomycetota; class Actinomycetes; order Mycobacteriales; family Jatrophihabitantaceae; genus DASXYU01. Next base: position 7,061 of record JBDTDN010000359.1, on the reverse strand, counting down.
TGTGCTCGTCGTCGGGCAGCGTTGCGAAGATCTTGCCGCAGATCCGGAACGAGGCCATGCCGTGCTGGTCCTGTTCGCTGGCCTCCGGCAAACCTAGCGCCAGCGTCCGGGCTTCGGCTTCGTCGCTCATGGCCCGATCGTAGATGTCTCCTCAGCCTGGTTCAGTCCGTTGACTGGGCTCGAGGGCCCGGTCTACAGCCACCAACCGGCTTGATCCCTCGTTCGGGCCAGTACCTGTTGTGCTGGCTTCGTTCCTGACCTGGGCCACTGGGATCGATCGCCAGGCGTGGACCTGCTTGAGGTCAGCTACACGAAGTTCCGGGCCGCATCCTAGGACTTGATCGGTGCGATCCCATAGATGTCGGCGGCTGGAAATCGACTTCGGGCGGCGTTGAGTTTCTCGTTGGTGACCGGGATGAGATCGATTCCCAACGCGTCTGCCAGTTGCAGTAGGTAGATGAAGACATCCGCGAGTTCCTCACCGGCCCGTGCCCGCAATGGGTCCTGCGCCGCCAGCGCTGCGACATCAGGGGCGGGCAGCCACTGGAACAGTTCGGCCAGCTCGCCCACCTCCCCGACGAGCGCCAACAGTAGCGATTTCGGGTCATGGAACTTCTGCCAGTCGCGTTCGGAGACGAACTCGCGGATTGATGTTTGCAACTGCGTCAGCGGGTCCATGCCCACAACCCTGCCACCGAAGGCGCACGTCGTAACATCACAACCGCGGCCCGACGGGCGAACGCTCCGCAGCGTTCCATGATGCCCCCACCCGCACGAATCGCTTCGTGCTACCTGGGGTCCGTCCGTGACGCTTCGATACAACGCAGCCGTGCTGGCTCGCGATGCGCGGACGGGCTCGGTGGTTGAGAAGCTCTTGGAACAGATGCTGTTTCAATACGGACGCAAGACCGGTGCGGCAGAGATCCGCTCGTGGCGCAACAGCGTCCCAGCTCTGGCGCAGGAGCTGGTGGACGCGGGGCTCGGCGACGTTGAGGTGCTACTTGAGTATCGCCTGCCGTTGACCTCGCGTCGGGTGGACGCGGTGCTGGCCGGCCGTCATCCGCTCACCGGGCGGTCATCGTTCGTGGTCGTGGAACTCAAGCAGTGGACGCGGGTCCATGCGTGGGAAGGTGATCCCGACCTGGTTGAGGTTGATGGGATGCGTGGCGGCCCCAAGCTGCACCCGGGCGTCCAGGTTGGCGGGTATTGCGAGACCATCGTCGACTTCACCCGGTCGCTCAGCGGTGATCTCGACTCGGTCGCCGGCGTCGCCTACCTGCACAATGCACTGAGTCGTCAACCGGTTGTGGACCTGTTCGATCGGCGGCCCGATCAGCACAGCCAGATATTCACTGGCGCGGACCGGTCCGAGTTTCACCAGTTCCTCCGCTCACGTCTTGATCCCGACGTCGTCGGCGCACCGTACGCCGACGAACTGCTTCGTTCCACGGTCGGCCCGTCCAAGCAGTTGTTGGCTCTGGCAGCGGAGGAGGTTCAGAATCGGGAACAGTTCGTCCTGCAGGGCAATCAAGAGCTGGCCTACAAACTAGTAATGCACGAGGTTGCACGCGCTCAGCGGGAAGACACCAAGGCGGTGGTCATCGTCTCCGGCGGGCCAGGCAGCGGGAAGAGTGTTATCGCGCTGTCGCTACTCGGTGAGCTCGCACGGCAAGGGCGATCGGTCATGCACGCCACCGGGTCACGTTCGTTCACGATGACCCTTCGGAAGGTCGCAGCGGCACGTAATCCCCGAGTTCGGAAGATGTTCAAATATTTCAACCAGTTCATGGATGCCGACCGTAACGGTCTGGACGTCCTGATCCTGGATGAGGCGCACCGGATCCGGGAGACGTCGGCGAACCGGTACACCAAGGCCGAGCATCGCACCGGACGGCTACAACTGGAAGAGTTGGTAGCGGCCGCGCGGGTACCGGTGTTCCTGCTCGATGAGCACCAAGTAGTGCGCCCGGGTGAGATGGGGGCTGTCGAGACGATCGCGGCTTATGCCCGCACGTGCGGGCTGCGGGTGCATGAGGTCGACCTGCCGGATCAGTACCGGTGCGGAGGCAGCCAGGAATACGTCGACTGGGTCGTGGCCTTGTTGGGCTTGGTCGGCGATGGCGCCCAAGTCCGGCCGGCCGACGATCGTTTCGCGGTCACGGTGGCCGACTCGCCCGAGGAACTCGAGCAGATCATCCGCACCAAGGCGGCCGATGGCTATTCGGCCCGCATCACCGCCGGCTACTGCTGGCCCTGGAGCGATCCGCTGCCAAACGGTGAACTGACGCCGGACGTGCGGATCGGGGCTTGGGCGCGACCGTGGAACGTCAAGGGGGATAGTCGTGTCGGCGATGCGCCGCCAGCGGCGACCTGGGCGACCGATACCGGTGGAATCGACCAAGTTGGCTGCGTCTACACCGCACAGGGTTTCGAGTACGACTGGAGCGGGGTAATCATCGGGCCGGACCTGGTCTGGCGCGCCGGACAGTTCGTCAGCCAGCGCAGCGCCAACCGCGACCCAGACTTCCGTAGCCGCAAGAACGTCGACGATAAGCAGTTCGACGACCTCGTTCGCAACGTCTACAAGGTATTGCTAACCCGCGGACTGGTGGGAACGGTCATCTACTCAACCGACAGCGAAACTCGGGCCGCACTCAGAAGACTCGCCGGCTCGCCCTCTGCCACCGAGACTGACGGGTCGTCTCTCTCGCGCGACTACCTGGGCTGATACCTACCCGGACTGATCCTCAGAGCCGTAGTGTGTTGGCAGCGTCAAGAAATTGACTGCCAACTAGGGGGCGTGTGGCCTTGTACCGGATCGCCATCGTCGACGATTCAGACGACCTGCGCGCGTTGCTCACCTACCTCTTCGACCGAAGTCCGGCATTCGAGGTGTGCGGGGAGGGCGCGAGCGGCACCTCTGCCGTGGAGATCGCCGAACGGGAGCATCCTGACGTTATGTTGCTCGACCTGACGATGCCAGGAATGTCGGGGATGCAGGCGCTGGAGGTGATCCGGCAGCAATCGGAACAGACGAAAGTATTCGTGTTGTCCGGTCATCAGCCGCACACCTTCGCGGCCGCCGCCGCAGCGTTGGGCGCCGCAGGGGTGCTGGAGAAGGACGGCAGCCTGGTGGATCTGCCGCAACACTTACTCGCGATGCTACCTTCACTCGCACACGGACGAAGTGGCTCTCCGGAGTCCGAATAGGTGGACGAATGGCGCTCAGCACCGACTCCGCCGTGCTCGGCGTGGTCCCTGATGAGTCGGCGATTTTGGTCGAGGTGCGCAGCAGCGTAGGACTGATCTCGTTTGGTACGACGGCCTTGAGCGGTGAGTTTCGCGGCTCGATCGTCAACGGCGAGATCGACCTGGATGAGCCTCTGCAGGCGTCACTCGTCCTGGCTGTGCAGTCGCTGACCTCAGGCCGGGCGTTGCACGATTCAGAGATGCGACGTCGACTCGACGCGCAACGCTATCCGCGGATAACGGCGGAGTTGATCGCAGCGCGGCCTCTGGCACCTGGTCGCTTCGCCGTCACCGGAGATCTCACGATCCACGGGAGGACGCGCCGACTGGATGCGGCAATCGACGTCGTGGTCACGGCAGCACGGCCGGTCGGAAATGTCCTCGAAGCAGCGTCCGGGTACGTCGTTGTCGTGTCCGGCACGTTGATGATCGACATGTGCGACTATGACGTCGCGCTTCCGTCGCTGGTCATGCTGCGCGTGCATCCGGAAGTGTCGGTGACATTCCGTCTCACCGTCGCGTCCGGCGGTTGAGTCCAGAAGCGATAGGTTGTTCCGGCGGGGGGGGTGTTAGGTGGCGACATGGCGTTGGGAACGCGCACTGCAAACCTCGCGGTGGTATCCGCGGAGTCGGCGGTTCTCATCGAGGCGCGCAGCAGCGTCGGGCTGATCTCGTTCGGCACCACCGCCGTACGCGGCGAGTTTCGCGGTGCCCTGGTCAACGGCGAGATAGACGTGAATGAGCCCTCGCACGCATCCCTGGTCGTGCCCGTCACATCGCTCACATCCGGCAATGCGCTCTACGACGCGGAGTTGCACGACCGCCTCAATGCGCAACGCTATCCTGAGATCACCGCCGAATTGCGCACGGCAGACGCTGTCGGCCCCGGCCGCTTCTCGGTCAGCGGCGACCTCACCATCCACGGAACGACACGCCGGCAGATCGGAACGCTCGCGATCGCCATCAGCAAGACGGCCGCAGCCTCGCCCGAGCAGCCCGGCGCACGGACCGCGGCACCGGTCGTGGTGACTGGTTTGGTTGTCGTGGTGTCCGGCACCCTGATCGTCGACATTCGGGATTTCGATATCGAGCTTCCGGGCGTTCTCATGTTACAGATCTATCCGGATGTGACCGTGAGCTTTCGCGTCACGGCCATCTCGGCCGACACCGGGAGGACGGATAACTGATGGAAGCATTGCTGGCTTTCTACTTCGGCTGGTCGATGGGTGCCCGGTCGGGTGCACACGGGATGGAGGAACTCAACGCGGCCCTCGTGTCGTTGCGCGAGTCAGATGAGTTCGCCGGATTGGTCGTAGCGCTGCGCAGTCATGCGGCGTCCATCATGCGCGAGGTCGCCGAACGCGTAGAGGGCGCGGACGGCGCTCCGATGGGTATGCCCGACGTGCTGGCGCGGGTCTATGAACTCATCCGGACTACTACAACCGACTCTGCCTGATCCGGCTCAACCCGCCGGTGCGGGTGCGGCCTGGACAACGCGAAGTAGCTCATCCGGTAAGAACGGTTTGGCGAGAAAGCCGTGGGCGCCTTCCGCGCTGGCACGTCGCTGGTCTACCGGACCTGCGTGAGCCGAACAGATGATGACTTTCATTTGATCCAGGCGTTCATCGTGCTGGACCCGCGCGAGCATTTCCCAGCCGCCCATGCCTGGCATCCTGATGTCGAGCACCACGAAGTCGGCGGACGTGGTCCGCAGCAAACCAAGTGCGACCTCGGCCGTCGCGGCTTCCGAGACGCGGTGCCCGGCGCCCTCCAATATCAGCCGACACAACAATCGGATGTCGGGCTCGTCATCGACTACCAGAATCGAACTCATGGTGAATCGCTCTGTGGCGTTGGAATTGTGAAGTAGAACGTCGCTCCGGACCCGAACGTGCTTTCACACCAGACCTTGCCACCTTGAAGTTCGACGTAGCGGCGGACGATGGCCAGTCCGAGACCTGTGCCTCTCACGGAGCGATACTCCCCTGGCACCTGGAAGAACGGGTCGAACAGGTGTTCCTGGTGTTCCGGTGCGATGCCTGGGCCCTCGTCGGCAACCGACACGATGACGGTGCCGTCGGTCACCTGCGCGCTGACCACGATCGTCGCTCCGCCGGCGTGCTTTGCGGCGTTGCCCAGCAGATTTCGAAGAATGTGTCCGAACCCATCGACATCCATGACAACGGTGATGTCCGGCGCAATGTCGACGAAGACCGTTGTCTGGCCAAGCAGGGTAGCCGTGTTCGCCACCACCGAGCGAACCGCATCGGCGAGCACGAATTGCGTTGGCTCGAGTATCACCCGTCCCGACTCCAGCCGCGCCTGGTCAAGCAAGTGCTGGATCAGACGGTGCATCTCGCCGGCGTTTCGCTCTATGGGCTCGACGAGATCGGCGCGCTCCGGGGCCGCTTGGCGAAGCAGGGCGGCAAACCCGGCGATCGAGGTGAGTGGAGTACGCAGCTCGTGGGACACGGTGGCCAGAAATTCGTCCTTGAGTGCGTCCACGCGACGAAGTTCATCACTGACAGCCTGCTCGCGTCTGAGGGCGTCGTGAAGTGCGGTCTCGCTCGCCATTCGGGCAGTGATGTCCTGGCACACGCCGCTTACCCCGAGAATCTGACCGCGCGCGTCCAAGCGCGGCTCGACAGCCATGAAGACCCAGGTCACCGTGCCATCTGTGTGGCGCACTCGATGATCGACGCCAGGTGGAACCTCGCCAGACATGGCGTGTTCGAGCGCCTTGGATACCCGCCCGCGGTCCTGCTCGAGGACCAGCCCGAGGTGGTCGGCCAGCGTGACCGTGAATTGTGCTGGGTCTGTTCCGTGTATGCGATACATCCCTGCAGACCATTGCGCCGAGCCGTGGACGTCCACGACGAAGCTTCCGGTGAGCGCGAGAGCCTCGGCTCTAGTGACGCGTCGCTCGCTCTCGGCGAGCGTCTGCTGGGCGAACACCTGCTCGCTGAGATCACGCAGGACCAGGCTGAGTCCGACCGTGCGATCACGCTCGTCCCGAAGCGGGACGAGCGCGATCACCACGGGGATGTTGCGTCCGTTGCCTTGTTGTACCTCGATATGGAATCCCTCGGTGCGTTCACCGTTGATCGCGCGGGCGAGCAGCACCGGCCAGCCGTCGCGGTCGACGATCGCATCGATGAAAGGAGCCCCCGACGCGAGCTTGCTCCTTGACCCGAGGATCCGCGCAGCTGCCCGATTCCACGCGACGACTCGACCGTCGAGATCGAGTCGCATCGCTGCGTCCGAGCACACCTCGACGCTCGCTTCAAGATGCGACAGCGACAGGTTCCCCGGGTGAGGTCTTGTGCTGATGTCTCACATCTCGCGAAGTTCGAAATACCGAGCGATGTCGGGCAGGTTTTCGAGGATGGCCGCTGCGGCCAGAATCAGAAGGGCGGCGCTCAGAGCCTTCATTTCCCCACTCCGTCCGATCGACTTCACAGAGACCTTACTCTCAATCATTCGTATTTGGAACAATGTGCTGGCTTGATGTTGCTCGCCGGCGACGCGGACATGTTCGCGACATCGAAGTCCGGACGGTGGATTTGCTGCGGCGATACCCCCGGCGATCTGCGATATCGATGACCGGCATCGTCGAGGCGTGAGCGCGCAGGACGCGACAGACCCTGTCGGATGATCAAGCGAACCGTTAGGGTCGGGCCAGGTCTGGACGACGATGATCGCGCGGGGCGCGGGGACGCATTGTGAGGTGCTGGCATGCCACGGACTGGACGGCGTGATGGGCGCGGCAACGGCCTGCCGCAGGATACGTCCGCAGGCGCGCACCGGGGGCT
>JBDTDN010000358.1:0-3860 GCA_039923055.1 Jatrophihabitantaceae bacterium | reverse complement strand
CGGCCTGGGCGAACTGTTCGACACCGGCGACGACATTGTCGAGGACGAAGGCAGTTCGGTGCACATCGACCGGTCGGGCAAGCGGATCGTCCAGGCTGTCGGCAAGGCCGCGTTCTTCCTGTTCCTGTACCTGGAGGTGTTGGACGCATCGTTCAGCTTCGACGGTGTGGTCGGTGCGTTCGCGATCACCTCCGATCCGATCATCATCGCGATCGGCCTGGGTATCGGCGCGATGTTCATCCGGTCGCTGACCGTCCTGCTGGTGCGTAAGGGCACGTTGTCGGAGTTCGAGTACCTCGAGCACGGCGCGCTCTGGGCGATCGGGGCGTTGGCCGTACTGCTGATGGTCACGATGAAGCACGAGGTTCCGGAAGTCGTCACAGGTCTGATCGGGGTCGGCTTCATCGGGGCTGCGTTCTTGTCCTCGGTGGTGCGCAACCGCAACGCACAAGCCGCCGAATCCAACGATGTCGACGACGCAACTGATCCGGCCGACGGCGACCGGGAACCTGCAGCCACCTGATCGGAGTTGAGTAGGTATGGGAATCGACTACACCAAGCGCCCGGCAACACCGGCCCCCTCCGCCGCGCCATCGGCACCTGCACCATCGGTGCCTGGACCGTCGGCCACCGGCCAGAAGGTGATCCTGACCAAGGCAGCACCTACGGTCTCGCTCACCAAGCAGGGTTCGGCTGGCGGCATGATGCGCGTCAACCTCAACTGGGACGCACGGCCGGCCGGGGGCGGTGGCGGCCTGTTCCGCAAGGCCCCGCAGCAACTGGACCTCGACCTCGGCTGCCTGTACGAGTTCGCGGATGGCACCAAAGGTGTCGTCCAGGCCTTGGGCAACGCCTTCCAGGCAAGCCCCAAGGGCGTGTCGGCCCCGGTTGTCCGGCTGGATGGCGATGATCGCTCGGGCACCAATGCGGCCGGCGAGAACCTGTTCATCGACCTGTCCTTCGCCGCGCAGATCAAGCGGATCCTGGTCTTCGCGTTCATCTACGAAGGTGCGGCCAACTGGGCCGCGGCGCAGGGCATCGTCACCCTGTACCCGGCCATCGGCCCTCAGATCGAGGTCCTGTTGGACGATCCGCGTGACGGCGCCCGTATCTGCGGCATCGCGATGCTGCAGGGCGGCGCGGGAGACCTGTCGGTACGCCGCGAGGTGAATTACGTGAACGGTGGCCAGCGCGCGCTCGATGAGGCCTACGGTTGGGGCATGAACTGGAAGGCCGGCCGCAAGTAGCCGATCAACGCCAGCAGTACGTCGACACGAGGGGTAGGCCAGTGAGCGTCAGCCTTAGCAAGGGCCAGAAGGTTTCATTGACCAAGGCCGACGGCGGTGGGTTGGCGCACGTCCGGATGGGTCTGGGCTGGGACGCGATGCGCAAGAAGGGCCTGTTCGGTAGCAAGAAGCAGACCATTGACCTGGACGCGTCGGCGTTGTTGTTCGACACCACCGGCAACCTTGTCGACCAGGTGTGGTGGAAGCAGCTGCGCAGCGCTGACGGCTCCGTCCAGCACACCGGCGACAACCTGACCGGCGACGGTGAGGGCGACGACGAGTCGATCCGGGTGGACCTGACATCGGTTCCCGCGAGCGTCGCCACAATCGTGTTCACCGTCAACTCCTTCACCGGACAGGACTTCTCCCAGATCCAGAACGCGTTCTGCCGACTGGTCGACGAGTCCAACGAGGCCGAGATCGCGCGGTACGAACTCACCGGTTCGGGCACGCACACCGCCCAGATCATGGCCAAGGTGTCCCGTGACGGGACCGGTTGGGCGATGACAGCGATCGGCAATCCGGCATCGGGCCGGACCTTCCACGACCTGCTGCCCTCGATCGCAGCCCACCTCTAGCAAGACCCGGTACGGTCGTAGATCGGAACGACCGCACCGCCCGGTAACCACCGTGCCCCGCCGAGGAGATCAGATATGTCCGAGCTCGATCTGGGATCAACTGCCACGCCCGCTGCCGCTGCATCCGCCCCGGCCGCGACCGGTACGGGGCTCGTGCTCGCCCCACCCGCCCCCGTCTCGATGGTGAAGCAGGAAGACGCGGCCGGCGCGATTCCGATCGACGACGCCAAGAAGGCCGAGCTCGCCGCGAAGGCGGCGGCGTTCGCCACCGAGTTGGCCACCATGGATACCCGCTCGCCCGCGTTCACCCAGAAGATCGACTCTATTACGTCCATGGGCGACAAGGACATGCGCGCGGTCGCGAGCGTCTCCAACCGGATGCTGGACCGCCCGGCCGCGGTCATCAAGGCCAGCAAGGGCGGAGGCGGTGGCGATGCCCAGACCCGGGTGTCGAGCACGCTCGTGGATCTGCGCACAACTGTCACCGAACTGGACCCGAACCGCGCCGACCTCAGCGGCATGAAGAAGGTACTCAAGTGGCTGCCGGGCGGCGACAAGATCCAGCGCTACTTTGCCAAGTACGAGTCCGCGCAGACGCACCTGAACGCCATCATCAAATCGCTCGACTCGGGTCAGGACGACCTGCGTAAGGACAACGCGGCCATCGAGACCGAGAAGGCCAACATGTGGACACTGATGGGCAAGCTGAGCGAGTACAACCAACTCGCCAGTGCGCTCGATGACGCGGTGGTCCAGAAGGTCGCGGAGATCGAGGCCGCCGGCAACACCGAGGAAGCGAACACTCTCAAGTCCGACGCACTGTTCGCGATCCGTCAGCGTCGGCAGGACATCATGACGCAGATGGCCGTCTCGGTGCAGGGTTACATGGCGCTCGATCTGGTCCGTAAGAACAACATCGAGCTGATCAAAGGCGTCGACCGCGCGCAGACCACGACGGTCGCCGCGCTGCGGACCGCGGTCATGGTCTCGCAGGCGCTGTCGCGGCAGAAGCTGGTGCTCGACCAGATCACCGCGCTGAACACCACGACGTCCAACCTGATCGAGTCGACGTCCAACCAGTTGCGGATCCAGGGCGCAGAGATCAACCAGCAGGCGGCCAGCAGCACCATCGACGTGCAGAAGTTGCAGGCCGCATTCGACAATGTCTTCCAGACGATGGACGCCATCGACACTTTCCGGACCCAGGCCGTGGACAGCATGGCGCAAACCGTCACCGCGCTAGAGGGCCAGATCGAACGGGCCAAGCCGTACCTCGAGCGCACTCGGCGCGGCGACGGCACCGCCGACCAGACACAGATTCATTCCTGAGCTTGTGCGGTAATGCGGCATGACATGGTTTCGAAGGGTACGGGAGGAGGGCCAGGCCGACGCGGCGCCCGACGAAGACGACAGCCCGGAAGCACTGCTGAACACGCAGTTCGAGCTGACGCACTTCATCAACGCCAACGCAGGCAAACTGCCCGGTGAGGCGGTTGTCATCGCCCGCCGTATCACCGACACGGTGCGGGAGGTTATCGACACCTCGACCGAGCATCCGCTGGACATCTACGCGATCGTCTCGATCCGGGGTGTGCTCGACGACTACCTACCGACGGCGCTGCGCGGCTACCTCGCCCTCGATCCGTCGTTGGTCGACACAGCGCGGCCGTCAGGGCGGACACCGAACCAGTCGCTGCTGGAGCAGTTGGACGCCCTATGGTCCTCGGCGACGGACCTACTCGTCGCGACGCGGGCACACGACGCGGATGCCCTGATGACCCACGGTAATTTCCTGCGTACCAAGTTCACCGGATCGGATCTGGACCTGTAATGGCTGTGATGAAGCGTGGCGCCAACGTTGCGCTCACCCGCGAGATCCCTGGCCTTCGCGGTGTGGTCATCGGCGTCCACTGGAACGGCGGCCGCGAGACCGCGCTGACCGACAACCTCGTGCTCGCTGCGATCCTGTGCGACGCAAGCAACCGCGCAGTGTCCG
>JBDTDN010000357.1:0-6051 GCA_039923055.1 Jatrophihabitantaceae bacterium | reverse complement strand
GCAGGCGGGCGAGTTTCATCGGTTCGGACTGCTGACCGTTACCCCGACGATCGTGCTGAGCACGGTCGGGTTGTGGTTGGCGGTGACCGTCGTCGGCGTGTGAGCCGACTCAGAGATGGCTGGTGTCGTTGACCAGACGAACCGAACAGTTTCCGTCCTGGTAGTAGTCGATGACCGAGACGGATGCGGTGTCCAGGTAGATCCGATACATGCTTGATGGCGGCGCATCAAGAGCAACGCGCAGCAATGTTTTGATCGGCGATACGTGGGCAACCACCACGACCGATTGCCCTTGATGCGCGGCAAGGATCGCATCGCGACAACGACAGACCCGAATCGCAAGCGTCGTAAAGGATTCACCGCCGGGCGGCGCAACATCGGGCGAGCCCAGCCAGGCGGCCAGCGCATCTCCATCGCGTCGCCGTGCCTCACCGAACGTCAGGCCTTCCCAGGTGCCGAAGTCCAGTTCAGCAAGGTCGTCGTAGGTGCTCACTGGCAAGCCGAGTGCTTCGGCAATCGTCTCGGCAGTCTGCCGGGTGCGCAGCAGCGGCGAGCTGACGATGGCATCCACCGCACCGAACGACGATGAACGGCCGGCAAGCGCAGCAGCCTGCGATTCACCGTCCGGGCTGAGCGGCAATTCATTGCGGCCAGAGAACCGCTTCTCGGGCGAGTGCGCCGTTGCGCCGTGCCGCACCAGCATCAGCCGAGTGCGTGGAGCGGGCGGTGGCGTCCACGTGACTGCCGGCCGGTCCGGCCCGACGGTCATAATCCTGATTCGGCCGTCCGGACCAGGATCCGGCGACAGTTGTCGCAGCGCACGACCTCGTCGTCCGCCGCTGCGCGGACGGCGGCCAGTTCGCTACCGGAGAGCTCGATGTGACAGCCCTCGCAGCGACGTTGACGCAGCATCGACGCCCCGCTTCCCCCGCCGTGCTCGCGGGCCTTCTCGTAGAGCGCCATCAGCTCGTCAGGCAGCCCTGCGGCCAGTTCGACACGCTCGGCAGCACGCTCGGTTACCGCCGCATCGATCGCGACGAAGGCGGCATCGCGGACACTTTCCAGGTCGGCCCGCTCAGCGCTCAACGCCGCGCGCCGCCCGCGCAACGACTCGACCTCGCCGTCGGCCTGCTCCTGACGTTCCATGACGTCAAGCAGGTCGTCCTCCAGGCTCGACTGACGACGCGCCAGCGTCGTCAACTCGTGCTGCAGGCTCTCCAGCTCCTTGCCCGGCAGGCCACCTGCCTGCATCCGCTGCTCGTCACGTGTAGCCCTCGCACGGACGGCATCCACCTCGTTGTCCAGCCGCCGCTGCTCGTCGGTGATGTCGGCCAGAGCGGTCTCGGCATCGATCAGCGCGTTGTGCAGATCAGTGTCCTGCTGCGCCAACTCGGTCAGGGCAGCGAGTTCCGGCAGGCTCTTTCGGCGATGTGCCAACTGGGCCACGGCGGTGTCCGCCGCCTGGACATCGAGCAGTCGCAGTTGTGCGCTGTGTTCGGCGTTCACGGGGTGTCCAGGCTCGCTTTCGATGAGGGGGCATGCAGTGTCCAAGGATCGGTGACGATGCGGCTGACGCGAACCTCCACCGTAGTGTCGAAGTGTGCCATCAGCCTGGCCGCGACCGCGTCCAGCCAGGGCGCTTCGGTAGCCCAGTGGGCGGCATCCACCAGTGCCATGCCGTTACCACCGAGTTCGGTCACGGCCTCGATCGTCGAATGATGCTTCAGATCAGCAGTCACGAAGACATCCGCTCCGGCGCGTCGCGCGACCTCTGCGTATGAGCCGCCGGAGCCTCCACAGACTGCGACAGTGCCGATCATGCGATCCGGGTTGCCCGCCGCCCGCACGCCCCACGAGGTCGCTGGCAGCACGTGCGCGACAAGTTTGGTGAACACGCGCAGACTCATCGGCTCGGCCAACGTCCCGATGCGTCCGGTTCCGCGGTCCGAGGGCAGTGCAACGTGGGTGACGAAGTCGAATGCCGGTTGCTCGTACGGGTGGGCCGCCCGCAGCGCCGCGACCATCTCATCGCGACGATGCGGCGGAAGGACCATCTCAAGGCGGGTCTCACCGACGTGGACAACCTCGTTCACGGCGCCGATCGTCGGGGTGGCACCCGGAAGTGGTCGGAACGTCCCCGTCCCGGTCGTGGACCACGCGCAGCGCTCGTAGTCCCCGATCGTTCCTGCGCCCGAAGCGGCCATCGCGTCGAGGAACCGGTCGACGTCTGCGGTCGGCACGAAGACGGTGAGCTTGGCGAGCGGATCGGCCAGGTCGGCAATCAGCGGCCGCAGGTCCACGATGCCGAGGCGTTGCGCCAAGGCATCGGAGACACCTGGTCGGGCAACGTCGGCATTGGTGTGGACGACGAAGTGTGCCAGCCCGGCGCGAATCATCCGGTGCACCAGGGCGCCCTTCGGGTCGTCGGCCGGAACGCCGTGGACAGCCGTCAACAACAATGGATGGTGGGTGAGCAGCAACTGCGAACCGGAACCGGTCGCCTCGTCGACGGTCGCAGGTGCCGGGTCGACAGCGAGCAGCATCCGTTCGACCGATTCGTGCGGATCGCCACATACCAGGCCGACGGCGTCCCAGGATGCCGCCCATTGCGGGTCGAACCACCCATTCAGGACGTCGATGATCTCGGCGAGCGCGGGCACGTCCGCGAACCTACCCGCACGCCGACCTCCGATGCGAGGCACACACGTAGGCTGGGGCGTACAGGTCCGAAGGGGGCGCCTCAGATGATGTTCAGTGGGTTCGTCGGCCTGATCGCAATCGCTGTATGGATCTATTGCTTCGTCGACGTACTGCTGACACCTGAGCAGCAGTGCCGGAACCTGCCCAAGCTGGCGTGGGTCTTCATCGTGCTGTTGTTCGCCGACATCGGCTCGATAGCCTGGCTCATCGCCGGGCGGCCATGGGTCGCCAAGGGCGCCTCGCGCCCCGGCGGTGGCGGAAAACCGGTTGCCAGAAAGCGCACCGTGCCGATGAATCCGGACGATGACGAGGAGTTCCTGGCAAGCCTTCGAGCCCGAGCCGAGGAGCAACGCCGCCGTGCGCGGGGCAGCGACGGTGGCGAGGACAAGGTCTAGGCGAGGGCTACGGCACTGACTGAACCGCACTCAGGCCCTGTTCGGCCGAGCAGGTCCGCGTCGGGTCGTCGAGTTTTTGTGGGTTCAGGTAGAGCGTGCTCGCGGCGACATTGCGACCGTTCGCGACCAGCACGCTACCGTCACTCGGCGCTGAACCGGTCAGTTGGAACCGCACCACCTTGGTGAACTGGCAGTCGGCAGCGACCGATTCGATACTGAACTCGATCGGTGCGCTGACGACGCTGGGGTCGATCTTCTTCAGACCGCCAGCCCCGGTCGAGCCCTCGACGAGACGGATCAGGCCGTTGTTCTGGACGTCGCTGTCGGCGTTCTGCCGATGGGTGTGCCCGGAGTTGAGCTGTCTGATCTGGTCGGGCAGAACCTTCGCTAGTTCGTCCGCCGCGACCGGTTCGTGTGTCATCGCAATGTCGAATCGGTCGCTGGACGGGACGCCCCTCACGGCCGCATCCATCGTCGTACGTTCCAACGGATCGGTGATCGAACTGGCATCCGAGCCGTAGGGAGCCGCAGCACCGTAGGTCCTGGGATCGGGGATACCGAGAATTTGCAGACCCAGGGCCTGAATCTGCTGCGCCGCGACGTCATAGCCGCCGGTCGCCGTCACTGACTTGCCGCCGATAACGGTGACGCCGGGTATCGAGCGCATGACGCGGACGGTATCCGGCGAATCGTGGTTGCCGGCGAGCCAGATCATCGGGACGTCCTTGGTGAGGTCCCTGATCTGCTTGAGGTACGCGGGCGTCATCTCGGCCGTGGTGCCGAACGCAGACTCGTCGCCGGTGTTGATGATCAGCCGGACGTCGAAGTTTGTCGCGTACTGCTTCACCAACGGGTAGTTCGGTGCGAGATGCATGTCAGAGATCAGCATGATGTTGTATGCAGTCGGGCGCGTCTCGCTCCGGTCGATGCGCTTCTGCAGTTCGGCTTGAATGGCCGCGATCCCACTGACGACGTCGAAGGCCGTTGCCTGTTGCTGGTAGTACGCCTTCAACTGATCCGGGAACAACTGCAGGGCCGCGAGCGTGCCGGTCAGATGAGAGCGCTTGGCCCAGTCCGGGTGATAGGTCAGGGCGCCGAAGGCGCCGACGACGACCATGACTACGACCGCGGCCGCGAACTGCCGGAGCCGATGTCGGACCTCCTGCTCGCGGCGCGGTTCGCCTCGTAACTGACGGATCGCAAGGTTGATGGCGGCCGCGATCGCCAAGCCCAACAAGACACCGATCAGCGCCTCCCCCACCACCCACAGCAACATCTGCGGAACCTGGTCCTGGAAGTCGCTGCGCAACCGGTCGACGAAAGCCTGGCCGTCGTGTGTCGCGGCCGCAGACATCGTGACGACGTCGACGTTCTCCGGCGTGAGATGGATGCCGATCGGCAGGCCGTCCACATGAGGGAATTCCCAACTGCCGAACGTGGTGTCCGCCGTCAGCCCCGACCTGGTGAAGACCGTCCCCTGGACTTGGAAGTGCACGCCGCCAGCCGTCGCGTTGTACGGAAAAAGGTGCAGCATCGCCCCCGCGCCGGCAAGCGGGATCGTGATCCGCAAGAACCAGCGCAGCAGCCATTGGGCAACTATCGCGGCCGAGTGTCGGGGTCGCCGACGAACTGTAGTGGCCGCCGTGCGCACCCGGGAACGCATCACTGTCGCCGCTCGCTCAAGGCGACTGGGCACAGCCGTCTTGTCGTCCTGACCATCCGCTTCGTCGTCGATTCCTCGATTATGCGCGATGGCCACCATCTGACCCGCACGCGATCCGGTAGCGTTTCCCGTCGCAGCGCCCCTGTAGCTCAGCTGGTTAGAGCGCCGCCTTTACACGGCGGATGTCGGCGGTTCGAATCCGTCCGGGGGCACACATCAACCCGAGCAGATGCGTACCTACGAACCGGACGGCGACTACGGGCCGATCGCAGTGGACCACGGGCCGTACGCGCCGATGTTGGCCGGCATCCAGTTCGCAGTGATCGCTGTTGATCAAGAGCGGAAGTTGGCTTTCAGGACGGTCAACCGCTGCCATGATCAGCGAGCCAACTACAGCGCGGCGATTGCCTCGCGCCAGGCGTTCGCGTCGCGGCCCTCGCCCGGGCCGTTCAGCTCGGCGAACCGGACGATCCCGTCCTTGGCCACCAGGAACGTCCCCCGGTTCGCGATCCCGGCCTGGTCGTTGAACGCACCGTACAACTGTGCCACCCCACCGTGCGGCCAGAAGTCCGACAGCAGCGGAAACTCGTATCCCTCGCGCTCGCTGAAGATCTTGTGCGAGTACGCCGAGTCGACGCTGATCGTCACAACTTGGACGTCATCGTTCTGGAACGTCGACAGGTCATCACGCACCGCACACAACTCGCCGGTGCAGATGCCGGTGAACGCCAGCGGGTAGAAGATCACCAGCACCGCACGCTGGCCACGGAACGAGGACAAGGTGAACTGCTCATTGTTCTGGTCGCTAAGAGTGAAGTCCGGGGCGAATTCACCAACAGCAATCATCGTTTACCTCCACTGGATTTGCGGCCTGCCAGCCGTGCCGCGGACCAGTCGGTGCCGGCGCTGGTGATCGAGGTCTGGGAGAGCCCGGCGATCGCTGCTGCTTCGGCGATGTCGGACGGTTCGACGTAGCCGCCGCGTCCGCGTTTGGGCGTCAGCAACCAGATGAAACCGGTGTCCGCCAACGGTGAAATGGCATCGACCAGCGCGTCGGCGAGATCCCCATCGTCGGAGCGGTACCAGAGCAGCACGACGTCCACGATCTCGTCGGAGTCGGGATCGACCAACTCCTCACCGGTGCATTCCTCGATCAGATCGCGCAGGTCAGCGTCGACGTCGTCGTCGTAGCCGACCTCCATAACGATCATCGCTGGGCGCAGGCCCATCCGTTCAGCGACACCCGGTCCGTTTCCGGCCCCGGTACCCCCAGCGGGGTTCGAGCTCACGGTG
>JBDTDN010000356.1:0-2662 GCA_039923055.1 Jatrophihabitantaceae bacterium | reverse complement strand
GCGCTCGACGACGGTGACGTGCCGGCCGGCGCCGGCCAGGTGCAGCGCGGCCGACAGCCCCCCGAGTCCGGCACCGACGACGACGACCGAGTCGGTGGGTCCGGTGACGGTTCGCATGGCGCAGCCGAGATTACAGCGCAGCCGAGCTCACCTGCGTGGTGCCGACGGTCAGGACTCCACGTAGCGCAGCACGGCCAGCACGCGGCGGTTGTCCGTCTCCGACGGCGGCAGATCGAGCTTGGTGAAGATGTTGGCGACATGCTTCTCGACGGCACGGTCGGTGATGAACAGCGTCCCGGCGATGCCCGAGTTGGACAGCCCTTCTGCCATCTTCGCCAGGACCTCGCGTTCGCGCGGCGTCAACGCTGCCAGTGACGCACTGCGGCGGCTCGCGCCGAGCAGTTGGGCGACGACCTCGGGGTCCAATGCCGTTCCACCGTTGCCGACCCGGACCAGCGCCTCGACGAACTCGCGGACGTCGGCGACCCGGTCCTTGAGCAGGTATCCGACTCCGCGGACCGAGCCGGACAGCAACTCGGCGGCGTACCGCGTCTCGACGTATTGCGAGAACACCAGCACGCCGACGTCGGGTTGCTCGCGTCGGATCGCGATTGCCGCGCGCAGGCCTTCGTCGGTGAAGCTGGGTGGCATCCGGATGTCGACCACGCAGACGTCAGGAATCTCACGGGCGACCGTTACCCGCAATGCGTCACCGTCGGCGACCGCTGCGACGACCTCGTGTCCGCGGTCGGCCAGTAGTTGGACCAGCCCGTCGCGCAGGATCGCACTGTCCTCGGCGATCACGACGCGCATCAGTTCGCCCTGCTCGTCAGCGGCAACTCCACGGTGATGACCGTAGGCCCGCCGTCGGGACTGTCGATGCCGAGCCGACCGTCCACTGTTCGCACCCGCTCGCTGAGCCCGATCAGTCCGCTACCTCCGCCGCTACGCTCGGCTGCGCCGCTGTCCGCGCGCTCGGCTGCGCCAAGGTGCGCACCGCCGCGGCCGTCGTCGGTGACCTGCAGGCGAAGTACCGATCCGGTCGTGCGGGCGTCCAGTACGACGCGGGACGCGCCGCTGTGCTTGGCTACGTTGGTAATCAGTTCGGCGGCGCAGAAGTAGGCGATTGTCTCGATCGACGGATCGGGCCGCGCCGTGATCGACGTGCGTAACTGGACCGGTACGGCGCTGTGCGCAGCCAGGGTTGCCAGCGCAGTGTCCAGGCCGGCATCCAGCACTGGGGGGTGGATGCCGCGGGCCAGGTTGCGTAACTCGACGATCGCGTCCTTGGCGGTGGTATGTGCGCTTTCTAGCAGCCGCCGCGCTTCGGCCGGATCGGCACCCTCAGCAAGTTTCTCCTTTGCCAGTCCAATGTTCATGGCCAGCGCCACGAGCCGGGCCTGCGTCCCGTCGTGCAGGTCACGCTCGATCCGGCGCAGCGTCGCAGCCGAGTCGTCGACGGCGTGGGCCCGCGTCTGTTCCAACTCGACGACCCGCAGTTCGGCCTGGGTCGGTCCGAGCAGCGCCCGCACCAGCGCCTTGTCGATCGCCACGACGGCACGCACCGCCCACGGGGCCAACAGCATCATCACCAGGCCGATAACAGCCACCAGGGTGATTCCGGCGCTGCTGTCCAGGGTGTGGTTCGACCAGAGTTGTGCGCCACGATGGCAAACCGTCGAGTGGTCGTTACACGGCAAAAACGGACGCCAGATCCAGTACGTGATGCCGCCCAGCCCGTAGCTGTAGAACACCACCGCGACCACGAACGACGCGATGCCCAGCGGCAACTTGAGCAGCAGGTAGACCCGCGCCCGTCCGACCGACGGATCCCATAGGCCCTTGAGCCAGCCACTCAAGCCTGGCGCCAGTAGGAGCCGGGGCAGGGCCGGGACGTTGGCGCCGAGCAGCGCGTTGGCGAGTAGTCGGTTGCCGACGCCGAACTGTCGCGCGCCGTAACCGGTCGCAACCATGAGCGGAACGCCGACGAAGGTGATGAATAGGGCACCGCTGACGGACACGGTGACCACCGTGAACACGAATCCGGCGATACCCAGTGGTAGACCGAGCAGCGCGTACAGCAACTCGGCCCAGGTCCGCCGGGTGCACAGGGCCGAGTAAAAGGCGGGAATGCGACGCCGGGATGTCATCGGCCCCCAGCCTGCCAGAAGTCGCTCGTTTGGATCATGGTGTTAATGGTTGCCGTCGCAGACGCGAAGATCGATGGGGCCACCCGGTGTCTGTGAGGTGGGGATAACCCCACTGGCTGGACAGTTGGTGTTACAGCCCGAAGTGCACGAGACTGCGGGTAACACATTGTCTGGGCGGTGTCTGGTCAGCGGCTCCCGTTCGTGATTCGGAGGACGAGATGGCTTATTTCGTAACTGGTGCGACGGGTTTTCTCGGCCGGTTCCTGCTGGTCGAACTGCTCAAGCGCGAGGGCACCATCTACGTCCTGTGCCGGGCGAGCTCACTGGACAAGTTGGACGACCTGCGCCATCGACTGGGCACCGACGACAAGCGGGTCGTCGCGGTGATCGGCGATCTGTCCAAAGCGAACCTGGGCGTCGAGCGCGAGGACATCGACAAGCTGGACGGCAAGATCGAACACTTCTTCCACCTGGCTGCGATCTATGACCTCACCGCCGACGCCGACAGCCAA
>JBDTDN010000355.1:0-14664 GCA_039923055.1 Jatrophihabitantaceae bacterium | reverse complement strand
TGGTGACGAACTGCCGCATGCCGCCGTAGTCAGCACGGCGAGTAGACCCATGGCAAGGCTCCAGCGATACCTGCGTCGACCGGTCACGGCATGTTCTCCTTCAGCGTCGGTGCACTTCATGTGAAAGCGCCCAAGGGCAGTTACTCGATGTATGTAATTCGTACGTCGACGTAACTTCGGTTCCTTATCGGCCATACGAAAACCCGTGTGTCGGACGGCTTCGCGGTGTATACCTGAGCACAGCGATCCGAACCTCGGTCCGCGAAGGAGGACGTCATGGAGATCGTCGGAATAGTGGCCTTGGCCTTGGTGGCACTCATTATTATTCTGGGGCTTTACGTGGCGCTTGTGTCTGTGCCGGACATGCGGCGTTATCTCAAGATCCGCCACATGTAGCAATTGCCCGATGGGTTAGCTTCGGCGATGCGTCGCGATGAGCACGCGGCCCATCTGCTGCGCTCTCCTGGCTGCCTCGATGTCACCCTCGGCCGCCGAGATGATCGACCCCTTCATCAGGATGTGCCACGACTTTGCGAACTCGATCGGGTCATCGATGTCGGCCGCTTCCGCTAGGCCCTCAACCATCGTGCGGATGTTCCGGAGATATTCGATGCTGGCTCGACCCAGCGGATGGTGCGGACCCATTTCGAGCAACACGTTGATAAATGAGCACGCCTCGAAGTCGGTGCGATGAAACCAGTCGTCGAACACACCGAAAATTGCGATCAGCCGCTCCTCGGCGGTTGATCCGCGCTCAATCGCCCCGGACTCGATGGCACCGAATGTCCAGCGCTGCTCGCGCTGTTCCAAGAACTCCAGTACGAGATCGTCCTTGCTCCGGAACTGACGGTAGAACGTCGCCCGCGCGACGCCCGAGGCCGTGATGATCTCATCAACACCGACGTCGCGGATCCCGCGCTGGGTGAACAGTTGGTAGGCCGCATCCACGATCCGCTGGCGCACCGACGGCCCGACAGGTGTGGTCACCGTTTGCTCTGCCATCAGAACCTTTCGATAATTCTGAAAAGCGTAGACAGAGAACGACCGTTCTGCCTATGGTGATCCGCATGTCCCGCCGGGCAGTTTCTCCTGTTTTCGCCGATTCCCTGAATTCGGCTCCTCCTGACTGTGCCGCCACAAGCCGACCAGCATGACCGCCACCCGCGCGCGCACCGACGCTCAGGCGTCAGTGCGACGCGCGCGGTTCACCATCTCCGGGATCGTGCAGGGCGTGGGCTTTCGCCCATTCGTCCACCGCCTCGCCACCGAACTGCAACTGAGCGGGTTCGTCGGCAACGACGCGGTGGCTGTGTTCGCGGAAGTTCAAGGCACCGCCGATGCGCTGGCTGAGTTCGAGCGCCGACTGCCCGGCGAGGCGCCGCCCATGTCGATCATCACGGCGGTGCACCACGACGAGCTTCGCACGATCACCGAGCGCGGATTCGTGATCGTTCCAAGCGCGGCAGGAGCCGGTCCCCGCACACTGGTTTCGCCGGACGTGGCAACTTGTGACAACTGTCTGGCTGAGCTTCTCGATCCGACCGATCCACGCTACCGACACCCGTTCATCACGTGTACGGACTGCGGCCCGCGCTTCACGATCATCCGGGACCTGCCCTACGACCGTCCGGCGACCACGATGGCCGACTTTCCGATGTGCCAGCGGTGCGCCGGCGAGTACGCCAATCCCGACGATCGGCGCTTCCACGCCCAACCGATCGCCTGCCCGGACTGCGGACCGGTGCTCTGGTTCGAATGCGACGGTCGCCGCGTCGAGGGTGCGGACGCCGCGCTCGTCGCGGCGCAGCGTGCCCTGAACGACGGCAAGATCGTCGCGGTCAAGGGCGTCGGCGGATATCACTTGGCGTGTCGGGCCGATGACCCCACCGCAATCGCTCACCTTCGTGCGCGCAAGGCGCGAGATCAGAAGCCCTTTGCGCTGCTGACGCGGGACCTGATCACTGCACGTCGTCTGGTCGTCACCAATGCTGACGCCGAACGGATCCTGACCGGCCGGGCTCGTCCGATCGTGTTGCTTCCCCGTCGGCCGGACGCGCTGGTGGACGACAGCGTCGCACCGCGCAGTCCACTGCTCGGCGTGATGCTGCCGTACACGCCGGTGCACCATCTGCTGCTCACACCGGTACCCAACGCAGACGTCGAGGCCCCGGCGATGTTAGTGATGACCAGCGCGAACATCAGCGACGAGCCGCTGTGTTTCGACGATCTGGACGCCAACTCCCGGCTGCCGCTACTCGCCGATGCCGTGCTCACCCACAACCGTCCGATCCATGTGCCGTGCGATGACAGCGTGGTCCGCGTCGTGGCCGGGCACGAACTGCCGATCCGTCGATCGCGCGGTTACGCGCCATTACCGGTGGCACTCGGTCGCGAACTGCCGGCGACGCTGGCGGTCGGCGGAGAACTGAAGAACACCTGTTGTCTGGTCGACGGCGCCAACGCGTTCTGCTCGGCACATATCGGCGATATGGGCAGCCTGGACACCATCCGCGCCTTCGACCGCGCCAGCGAACAGTTGCAGACCCTGCACGCCCTGACGCCTCGGGTCATCGCCGCCGACGCGCACCCCTCGTATCTGACCCGAGCATGGGCCGAACGGCACGCGGGCGGTGCCGGTGAACCGGAGCTTCGGCTGGTTCAGCATCACCACGCACACGTAGCCTCGCTGCTCGCCGAGCATGACCGGATCGGTCACACCGTCCTGGGAGTGGCGTTCGATGGCACCGGTTATGGCGATGACGACACGATCTGGGGCGGGGAGTTTCTGCTGGTAGGCACAGACATCACCCGATACGAACGGGTCGGCCATCTACGTGCGGTGGATCTTCCCGGCGGGGACGGTGCGGTGCGCAATCCGTGCCGCATGGCGTTGGCATATCTGCGGGAGAGCGACGTCAGCTGGACACCGGACCTGCCTCCGGTTGCGGCCTGTGATCGGGCCGAACTCGCTGCCGTCCGGGGACAACTGGAGAGCGGCAACGGGACGGTGCCATGTTCCAGCATGGGTCGACTGTTCGACGCCGTGGCAGCGCTGCTCGGGGTCCGCCAGCGCATCGGCTACGAGGGTCAGGCCGCGATCGAACTGGAAGTCCTCGCCGAAGCCGGACAGGTGCCGGCTCAACGCTCACCCTTTGCGTTCACGCTGCGTCCGGACGGCGTGCTGGACTACCGGCCAGTTGTTCGCGCGATCGTCGACAGCGTGCGCGCCGGGGCCGCACCGGCGCATCTGGCCTACTGGTTCCACCTCTGCGTGGCAGATGCCGTCGTGTCCAGTGCTCAACAGGTCCTCGGCACACCGAACTTGCCCGCTGACCAGCCATTGACGGTCGGGCTGACCGGTGGGGTCTTTCAGAACGTGCTACTGCTCGAGCAGTGTCGCCGTCAACTGGAAGCGGTCGGGTTCGATGTCCTGACCCACGAGTTGGTGCCGCCGAATGACGGCGGTCTCGCGCTCGGGCAGGCCGTGATCGCGGCATTGCAGTCACAACGCCAACTACCGCAACGCTAAATCCGCACCAGGAGGTACGAAGGATGACTGCTCATACCGTCGATGCCGATGAACTGGCCGCGCGGGAAACCGGGTTGGACCAGACTGCCGGTATTACAGCGGACATCCTCGATCACGGCCTAGCCGAGGATTTGGCTGTTGCTTCGTTGTCGATCGCGCGACGTTTTCATGCCGGGGCGACGATGTGGTGTGTATCGCCACGGTGGGAGCCGCATGCGCATCACATGGCGGTCGAGTTCGTGCATCCGGTGATTGTGGGTAAGCGGGCGTTACCGGCGTTGGCATTGACCGACTCGAACGTAGTGGCCCAGGCGCGGGTCTCGGTGCGCCCGGGTGACCTTGTGATCGCGGTTGCCGCGGCCGATGATGCTGCGGTGCTGGATCTGATGCGCCGGGTGCCGGCCTGGGGTGCCACGAGCGTCTGGATCGGCTCCGGCGACCGGCCTGCGACCGGTGCCGCCGACCACGTGCTGTGGATCGAGGACCCGAACCCTCTCGCACCAGCCACTGGGCGGTTCGTGTTGATGTACCACCTGCTGTGGGAGTTGACGCACGTCTGTTTCGAGCATCCGGGCCTGCTCGTTGAGGCTGACGAGCAATGCACCGAACAGGTCTGCATCACGTGCAGTGACGAGGGCCGGCCGGCGGAGGTGATCCTGCCCGCGGACGGGGTCTTCGGACAGGCGTTGGTGCGGACGGCGACCGGGCAGGAGTACATCGACGTCACCCTCGTTGCGCCGGTGCAGGCGAATGATCTGGTGTTGGTGCATGCCGGTGCAGCGCTGACCAAGCTCGGTGACCAGCCGTCATGGTGAACAGCGAGAGCACCAACTTCCTGTATCCGTTCATCGATGGCGAGGAGCGTGACGCGGGCTCGCTGTTGACGGACCTGTCCGCCTCGGCCAAAGCGAAGGCGAGGGAGAGCGCAGCGTTGCAGCAGTCGACGCTGGCCGAATGCGCCGGGCAGGTGCTTGCTTGCAGTACGGCGATGGCCGAGCGCTTCGCATCCGGTGGCCGGATGTACTGCTTCGGCAACGGCGGCAGTTCGACGGACGCGGCGACGTTCACGGCGCTGTTCGCACAACCGGTGACCGGTCGGGCGCTGGGTGCGGTCAACCTGGCTGCGGACATGTCGGTCGTGACGGCGCTGGGCAACGACGTCGGCTTCGAGTTGGTGTTCTCGCGGCAGCTCATCGCGCATGCGACAGCGCGAGATATTGCCGTCGCATTCTCCACGAGCGGCAACTCCGCGGACCTGATCACCGCGCTGGCCGAGGCACACCGGCGCGGACTGATGACGATCGGATTCGCCGGTTACGGAGGCGGGGAGATGGCCAACTCCGATGCCGTCGACTTCTGCTTCGTTGTCCGCTCTCAGAGCATTCACCGCATCCAGGAGAGCCAGGCATTGCTCGGCTATCAGTTGTGGGCTACCACCCAACAGTGTCTGGCAGCACCGTCGATGTCGACAGGAGGCACGCGATGAGCACCGACCAGGTGATTCCGGTGGCAGAAGTTCTGCGGGCGCGGGAGGACCGCGTCCTAGAGAAGATCCAGAACTTCCGTAAGCGCCGGCCGCGCTTGATCGACGAGGTCGTGACCCTGGCGCACGGTGCTGGTGGCAAGTCGTCGGCCGCGCTCGTGGACGCGGTTTTCGTGGAGGCGTTCCGTAACCCTGAGCTCGAACAACTCGGTGACGGCGCAGTGCTCACGCTGCCCTCGGGCGAACGACTGGCCTTCAGCACCGATTCGTTCGTGGTCTCGCCGCGACGCTTTCCTGGTGGGTCGATCGGCCAGCTTGCCGTGCACGGGACGGTGAACGATCTGGCGGTCAGCGGTGCGAAGCCGCAGTGGTTGTCGGTGGCGTTCGTGATTGCCGAGGGATTTGCGATCGCGGAACTGAAAGAGATCGTCGCGGATATGGCGGTCGCGGCGCGGCAGTCTGGCGTTGCATTGGTCACCGGTGACACGAAGGTGGTGCCCACGGGTGCAGCCGATGGGCTGTACATCACGACGTCGGGGGTGGGCATCATTCCGGCGGGCCGGCATTTGTCGGCGGCCAAGGTCCGGGCCGGTGATCGGCTGGTGTTGTCCGGAACGTTGGGTGATCACGGTATGTCGGTGATGATGGCCCGCGGTGATCTGGACATCGATGCTGAGATCGAGTCCGATACTGCGCCGGTGCACGAGATGGTTGAGGCGTTGTTGGCGGCTGCACCTGACACCCGGTGGATGCGAGATCCGACGCGGGGCGGGCTGGGCACGATCTGCAACGAACTGGCCCAGGATGCGGCGGTCGCGATCATCCTGGACGAGGCGAGTCTGCCGGTGGCGCCGATGGTCCAGGGCGCCTGCGACATGCTCGGCATCGATCCGATCTACGTTGCCAATGAAGGGAAATTTGTCGCAGTCGTCCCGCCGGAGCAAGCCGATGCTGCCGTGTCCGCGCTGCGCGCCCATCCGTTGGGCCAGCACGCGTGCGTCATCGGCGAAGTGCTCGCCGAGCCGGAAGGAATCGTCGCCATGCGCACCCCGTTCGGTGGCAGCCGCATCGTGGACATGCTCGTCGGGGACCCGCTCCCCCGCATCTGCTGACGAGATCGAACAACGAAAAGGAATTGATCATGTGTCTCGGAATCCCAGGTCAGGTAGTCGAGATCGTCGATGCGCAGAATCATCTGGCGAAGGTCGACGTGAACGGCATCAAGCGCACGATCAGTGTCCGTCTGCTGGCCAAGGACAACCTCGTCCCAGGCGATTGGGTTTTGGTGCACGTCGGTTTCGCGATGTCCAAGATCGACCAGCATGAGGCAGACCTGACGCTGGCCGCTGTGCGTCAGATGGGCCAGAGCTATACCGACGAGCTCTCCGCGTTCAACTCCACCTCGATCCTGTAATGCTCAACCAGGGAGAGATCTCATGAAATTTGTTGACGAGTTCCGTGACCCGGCGGCCGCTCGCGCGCTGGTGAAATCGATCACTACGTTGGCTGGTGAGGACGAGTTCAAGTTCATGGAGGTGTGCGGCGGACATACGCACACGATCTACCGACACGGTATCGAGCACATCCTGCCCGCCAACATCGAGTTGGTGCACGGGCCGGGCTGCCCGGTCTGCGTGATCCCTATGGGTCGGGTCGATGATGCGATGTGGCTGGCCGAGCAGCCGAATGTCATCTTCACCTCCTTCGGGGACATGATGCGTGTGCCCGGTAGCAATGGCAGTCTGTTGGAAGCCAAGGCGCGCGGAGCGGACGCCCGGTTCGTGTACTCCCCACTGGATGCGTTGCGGATCGCCGTCGAAAACCCCGACAAGCAGGTGGTGTTCTTCGCGGTCGGCTTCGAGACGACCGCCCCGTCCACCGCCGTCACGCTGGTCCGGGCGAAAGAACTCGGCGTCAAGAACTTCAGCGTCTTCTGCAACCACGTCACGATCGTCCCGCCGATCAAAGCGATCCTGGAGTCGCCGGACCTGCGGCTGTCTGGCTTCCTCGGCCCGGGGCACGTCTCGACCGTGGTTGGTAACCGCCCGTATCGCTTCATCCCGGACGTGTACGGCAAGCCGATCGTGGTGGCCGGCTTCGAACCGCTGGATATCCTGCAGTCGGTACACATGCTGTTGGCCCAGATCCGCGAGGGTCGCTGCGAGGTCGAGAACCAGTACAGCCGCGTCGTGCGGGACGAAGGCAACCCGCAGGCGTTGGCGTTGCTCGCCGAAGTGTTCGAGCTCCGCCCGCACTTCGAGTGGCGCGGACTCGGATTCATCAGCCAGAGCGCTCTCAAACTCAACGATGCCTACGCCGAGTTCGATGCAGAGCTGCGCTATGACATGCCCGGAATCCGCGTCGCGGATCCCAAGGCGTGCCAGTGCGGGGAGGTACTCAAAGGTGTGATCAAGCCCTGGGAGTGCAAGGTGTTCGGCACTGCCTGCACCCCCGAGACACCGATCGGCACCTGCATGGTCTCACCCGAAGGTGCCTGTGCGGCGTACTACAACTTTGGCCGCCTGCACCGCGAAACCGCGCAACTCGTCGGTCAGGGCTGACCAGGACACGGTGTGGACAACGCCGGCGCTGTGTTGTTCGCGCGGTACGCCTATGCCCCGAACGAGCTGGGCTACTGCGGACCGGAACAGACCGCGACGCTGCTCCGGGCGGCCACAACCGGCCACGCGGACACTGATCTCACCGCGATCGCGAGCTGCTTCTCCGGGGCATGGCCCTACGCCGTGCTGCTGGCCAATCTCGCCGGCGTCGCCGACCCGTTGGATGAGCAAGTGATGCGCGCGTACTGGACCGGTGGACCCTTACTGGAGCGGGTCGATCACGAACAGTTCGGGGCCGCGCTGCTGGAGTTCATCAGCGGCAAGGCCGGGCATTACTGGGGACATCTGAGCGCAGAGCTGCTGCCGGAGGCCGCGCCCACGCACGGCTTCCATGTGTTCGGCGTCTACCCGTGGTCACGGCTGCTGACCGGTAGCCAGCCCGAGCAGCCTTTGCACGTGCTGGACAACTGCCGGATCCGTTACGGGCAGGTCGTTGCCGTGGTCGGTGAACAGGTGGTATTGCGAAGCCAGCACCTCACCTGGGACGGCTGTCAGTTGGGTCTCGGCCCAGCAGCGCAGGAGCAGCTCACTTACCTGATCGGCGGTGAAAGCTTCGTGGGCAATCCGGTACCCGGCGACTGGCTGGCGGTGCACTGGGACCTGGTGTGCGAACGGCTCACCGAAACACAGCTGCGATATCTGCGGCGGAACACCGGATGGCAACTGCGGGCGACGAATGCGCGCCTGGCTCGACAGGGGCGGTGCGTGGCATGAAGTTTCTGGTGCTGTGGCGGATGAACCTTTCCCTGCTCTCGCAGGAGATGGCACGGGCGGTAGGACGGATGGGCGAGTACGGCGCCGGTCTGGAGGCCGACGGCAAAGTGTTGGCCCGCTACCACGTGGTCGGCGCACACGGCGGCGCCTGGATCTACGACGTCACCTCCCACGAGGAGTTCGAACAACTGCTGGCCCGCGCACCGATCTTCAACTTCGCGACCTACGAGTTGTATCCGCTGGCGGAGATGACGCCGCGCCCCACTGCCGCACCGCACACTCCACCGTTGGAGAACCGATGACCGACGTACTCAGCACCGACATCCAGGCGCGGCACCTGCTGATCACCCAGCGACTGCGGCAACGACGTGATGCACTCGGCCTGACCCAGAAGCAGGTCGTCACCAGGCTGGGACGCTGCGGACTGCGCACCACCAATCGGGCCCTGTCCAGTCTGGAACACGGTACCGGCCTGGACGTGGCGAAGTTACCTGAACTCGCCGCCGCGCTGGACTGCACCGTCACGTATCTGGTCGGTCTGACCGATGACCCGCATCAGTGGCAACCCGACCGCGTCGTCCAGGTTCCGGACCGGAATGCATCGAGCCAAGTCCAGCCGGAGCCGGAAAGCACTTACGCCACCCTGCCTGTCATGCCCGATCGGCAGACGGCACCGATGTCGTTGATCTTGGGGGAGAACATCCCGCAACGCCGTTAGGCCCGACACCGCTGGTGTCTGCCTTCGGGTCAACCGGAGGTCATTGAGCCGTCCCGAAACACGTTGAGCGCGTCCACCGCCTGCTCGGCACTCATGCGTTCCAGCGCGAAACCGCTATGGATCAAGATGTGCTCTCCTGGTTCGAACGGCCCGTCCAAGATTCCCAAGTTGATTTCGCGAACGACACCGGCGACATCGACCAAGGCAAAGTCGCCACCGGCAAGCACTTCGACGATACGACCTGGAATACCTAGACACATAGGGCAATCATCCTCACATCGAGCGCATCTTCAGGTAGCGCTTGATGTCGGGCAGCGAAACCACCGTCACCACGACCGCACCGGCAAGGGCCAATAGCCCCATCAGTCGACCCATGATTAACCGCCTCCACATCTACTGGAATCTGCCGTCGCGTCATCGCCGGCGTATGCACTGAACACGATGTCGGTCACCAACTTCGCTGCTGTCTGAACGCTGCCGGCCACAGCCGCGGACAGGCCCATGTTAGGTGCCAGCGTCGCCGGTTCGCAGCCGACGACGACCACGCGACCCAACGTGCCGCCCAGCGTCGGGACCAGCGCCAGCACCGCGTCCGGACCCAGGTCGTGCGCGTCCACCATCGATTCGCCCGCAGCGGGTACTGGACGCTCGGTGTCGACCGCATGCTCGATGACGTAGACGGTTCCGGGTTCTCCGCCGCGGGAGACGGCGTCGGCGATGACTACGAGGTCGTAACCCTCGAGCAGTTGGTAGGCCAGGTGCACGCCGCGGATGCCGTACTCGCCGAGTTCCACACCGTCCGGCCACTGCGCGTCCGCCAGCGCATTCGCAACCTCGACACCGAACCCGTCGTCGCCCTCGAAGATGTTGCCCAGCCCGGCAACCAGAGTCCGCATCAGGTACTGGTCCCCAATGGCTCCAACTCGCCGGGCGCGAAGTACAGGAACCGCCCGTGCGGGTTGATGCCGTCCGGGTCGAGTTCAGCCAACTCGTCCAGAGTCACGGCGACGTGCTGACCCCCGTCCAAGTCCGACAACACGGCCTCCACTGTGGCCGTGCGACCGTCCAGGAACATGTCCTGGGCATCGGTGTTGCGCGTATTCGGGTGCAGTCGTACGGACGAGCCACGCGAGAGCACCGTGCCGTCGACCAGAATGCAGTCAACTTCCGGATTCACGTCCTGTTCGGCCAACGGGTCCCAGAAGGACAGTGCCGCGTGCGGTTCCTGCTCGACTGCGGGCTGCTTCTGGACCGGGTGCGCGTAGCTGGACATCGACCGGATCGCGCCGTGCAGACGGTCCAGCATCTGCGGTGGCAGGTTGTCGATCTGGTCGACCAGCACGAGTCCACGCGGGTCGCTGCCACGCACCAAGCGCTTCTCCTGCTCGCTCAGGGTCAGGGTCCGCAGCGTGAGCATCTCGTCCATCTCCAAGCCGTCGCAAAATTCCGAGACGCTCTCCGGGGCGATCTGAGGGTGGTCGTACAAGATGATCGGCGAGGCCAGGACGAGGCGGCGCGTGTTGGCGGGCCCGGCGAGAACCGGAAACGCGCGCAGCTGCTCACATTCGGCCACGTAACCCTTGGCCCATTCCGGCGGGTCGAGCAGCGATATGAAGGCCCCGGAGTCGACGGCAAGCAGCAGGTGCGCGGCGACCAGCGCGTGACGCAGCGCGCTCGGTCGGTCCGGCACGCCGGGTTCGACTGGCGACCAGGCGGTGAGGTTCTCCAGGCGCAGGCGAAGCCGTCGTACTCCATAGGGCCCGGGCAGCGGCTCGACGTCCAGGCTCACCCGAGCGTGTAACGGTTCGCGGCGCCGGACCAACCGCCCCAGCACAGCACCGTCGGGTGCGTGCAGTAGCTCGTGCTCGTCGGACTGCGGCAGGTGCAAGTCGATGCAGTGAGCCGTTTCGTCCAGTGCAAACGCGATGACACTTTCGTGTACGGCCCCTTCGTCCCAGGGTAGGTAGGTCGCGTCCCCGACGTCGAGGCAGTCAACGGGGACGAAACCAGTCCCGGTCGCCTGCTCGACGGTTCTGCGCTGAACGTGCAGAAGGCGCACCTGCACATGAACGGTGCTCGCCTGCCCTTCCAGCAGGCATTCGGTCTGCAGATGGGTGTGCTCCGACGGATCGAGGTCTGTCAGCCGGGGCGGCGCCAGCACACCGAACTGCCACCGCACCTGATTCTTGCGGTCATCGGCCCGGTACGGGTAGAGCATGTAGCCCTCGAACAGCACCGCATCGGCGATCGGTCTGCCAGCCGCGAACCGCTCGGTGCGCTCGATGTCCGGTGCGGTCATTGCCCGGCCTGCTTCAGCAGTCGCTCGATGGCGTCGTCCCAGCCGGTGAGTTGCTCGGCGGCGCGGTAACGGTACAACGCGTCGAAGGTGTCCTGGCCGAGCCGCAGCCAGGCCGTACCGGGGAAGTGCAGCTGCATGGCCTGCTTCCACACCGCCACCGGGAGCCGGAATCGTGCCTCCAAGTCCCAGGGAACCAGGCTGACCGAGAAACCGTTTCCCTCGGCGGTGAATACCGTTCCGCTGAACAGCATAAGCAGCGGGACCTCGCCGTCGGCAAGGCTGTAGAGGTACTTGTTCGCGGCGACCTCGAAGTCGTAGCTACACGGCAGCGAGACGTCGATCTCCGTTGAGTCGGTGAAGCTGGGTACCACCTGGTTCACGAACGCCAACTGCAGCGGCTTGAGGGTCTCCCCCCATCGCCCACGCTCACCGAACAGGTCCTGCATGGCCTGGGCCTCGGTGTCGTCATAGCGCCGACGAAGCGGTTCGATACGGACCTGGCTGCGTAGGGCCAGGGCGTGTACCGGCGTCCCCGTGCTCTCGGTGATCTGCAGTCGAAGCGTGATCGTCGGGGACGCGGCCGCTGCGTCCGGGTGCGCGCTGATGCACTCGAACGCAAGCTCAGGCATGAGCCCCCCCCGGCCGAGGCTTGCGGACACGGCTCTGCAGTTGAGCAAAGAAGTCGTCGATGTGTTGCCACACCTGCTCGCCGCCAGCGAACCCGGACCAGTGTTGACGCACCAACCCGACCAGTTCGTAACAGGCGTCGATCGGCACCAGAAGGCAGGTGAACTCGCCGTCGCCGTGCCGTCGGACGAGTACGGCTTCCACGTCCGGCTCCACTTGCGCCAGCACCGGGTTGGCCGCGGCGATCTTCGCCCACGCGGCCAGATCCAGTTCGGACTCGGTAGCACCGGCAGGACTCGGGTAACACGCCACGATGCGTTGGGGTCCGTCTATATCCTCGTTATCGCTCTGCTGGAAAAGGAAGACTAGGTCCACCGGGATCGCCAACTCGTCCCACTGCGCCTGGCTGAACGCGAAGTCGCTGGCCTCGACGACCCGTTCCGGGACTGCCCGAAGTCGCCGCGCGCCTGCCCCTTGCTGGGTGAACAACAGGTAGCAGGCGCGGCAGGTGCATAGAATTCGACGTTCGCTGAGGCTCGCGACGTGGCTGTGGTCCGAAGCCACCACCTCGCCGCACATCTCACAGACCTCCCCCGGGCGTGGCCGCTCACGCGGCTGCATCACTCGACGCAGCACATCAAGTGGCATGCCGCCTGCTGATGGGGTGATGCTCAGTTGGGTCACGCGCTGGCCGCCTCAGCCATTCCGTCCGGGCAGCGCCTACCGATCTGTAGCAGGCCGCCGGGTGGAGCCGGAGCGGGTTCGACCATCCCTTCCACGTGCACAGAACTGACCTCCGGTGCGGCATCGAGCACCGCCTTCTCGACGGCCGTGTGCACCGTCGCCGCCGAACCCGCGCAACCGTCGCAACTCCCTTCCAATCGCAACCGGGCCACGCCATCGGCATCCACGCCGAGGAACTCGATGCCGCCGGCGTGCGAGCCCAGATAAGGGCGGACGCGATCCAGCGCCCCCTGGATCCGGGTCCCGACATCATCGGGATGCAGACCGTGCAGCATCAGCAGGTTGGCGACCAGCTCGTCACCGCACATCGCCCGAACGAGCTGGGCACCGTCTGGTCGGACCGCCATCAGCCCGACCAACCGTTCCAGACCCGCGCCGTACAGGGCAGCAACGGCCGCGACCAATTCCTCTGCACGACCGGAGATGGCCTGGTTGCCTAGTCCGTCCAACTCGTCGAGGAGGGTCTCGATCCTGGCCGGCAAGGAGCCGACGTCGATTTCCGTGGCGGCACTGGTCATATCAGTACGGCTTGACGGCAATGGCCGGTGAGTGGACCTGCTCGACCTTCGAACCGTTACCGGTGTACATGTGCACGCCGCACGGTAGGCACGGGTCGAAGCTGCGCACCGCCCGCATGATGTCAATCCCCTTGAAGGTGTCCGGCGGGTTCTCCTCGAAGATCGGGGTGTTCTGCACGGCGTCCTCGTACGGTCCGGGGGTGCCGAAGCTGTCGCGAACACTTCCGTTCCACGGGGTCGGGGGGTACGGGTGGTAGTTCGCGATCTTGCCATCGCGGATCACCATGTGGTGGCTCAGCACGCCGCGAACAGCCTCGGTGAAACCGACCGAGATCGCCTCGTCCGGCACGGTGAACGGCGTCCAGGTCTCCGTGCGACCGGCCCGGATCTCGACCAGCGCCATCTCGACGAAGTGCAATGCCGCACAGGCCGAATAGAGCTGGAAGTAGGTGCGAGCGCGATTGCTCTCCAACGCATTGCTCCACTTCGGGATCTTCCACTCATAGCTCGCGGCCGGTTTCAGCGCGGACTTGGGCAACTCGAACTTGACGCTGGTACCGGTGGCCTTGACGTAACCGCCGATGTCGACCAGGCCGGAGAGGGCGGTCGACCAGAGCCGGGCCAGCGGGCCACCGCCGGTGTCCAGCGCGAGGTGGTCGGTACCGTCGAACCAGCGTGGGGACATCGTCCAGCTGTAGTTCTTGTCGAAGTCGCGCTTGGCCGGATGCGGCAGCGTGTGCTGGTTCCACGGGTGCCGTATGTCGACCGGGTTGCCGAGTGGGTCGCGGTCGACGAACTTCTCATTGCCTGAGCCCTCCCAGTCGTCGTAGAACGAATGCCCGAGCAGGATCCGCATGCCCAGGTTGATGTCCACGAGGTTGTTGGTGATGAGCTTGCCGTCCACGACGACGCCGGGGGTCACGAACATCTTGCGGCCCCAGTCGGCCATCTTGTCGTAAGAAAAGTCGCAGTGTGCGGGATCGTTCAGGCTGCCCCAGCAGCCGAGCAGGATGCGCCGCTCGCCGACGTGCTCGTAGCCGGGCAGCGCCTCGTAGAAGAAGTCGAAAAGGTCGTCGTGCAGTGGTACGACCTTCTTCAGGAACTCCACGTATCGCATCAGCCGGGTCAGGTAGTCGGTGAACAACTGGATGGTGGCGACGGTGCCCACACCACCCGGGTAGAGGGTCGAGGGGTGGACGTGGCGACCCTCCATGAGGCAGAACATCTCGCGGGTATAGCGGCTGACGACCAACGCCTCGCGGTAGAAGTCACCCTCGAGCGGGTTCAGCGAACGCATGATGTCGCCGATGGTCTTGTAGCCGTGCTCGCCCGCGTGCGGCGCCTCGGTGTGGTTGGCCAGTTCCAGCACGCCGGGGTTGGTCTCGGCGACCATCTTCTCGCAGTAGTCCAC
>JBDTDN010000354.1:0-12850 GCA_039923055.1 Jatrophihabitantaceae bacterium | reverse complement strand
ACCGTTCTCGGCGAGGAACTTCTCGGTCGAGAACTGCAGCCCCTCGGCGGAGTTGCGGATCTCCGCCTCGTCTCGGCGCTTCTTGTCCTCCTCGGCGTGCGCCTCGGCGTCCTTCATCATCCGGTCGATCTCGTCCTTGGACAGGCCCGAGCCGCCGGTGATCGTCATGCCCTGTTCCTTGCCGGTAGCCATGTCCTTGGCCGAGACGTGCACGATGCCGTTCGCGTCGATGTCGAAAGTGACCTCGATCTGCGGGACACCCCGCGGTGCCGGCGGCAGTCCGGTCAGCTCGAACATGCCGAGCTTCTTGTTGTACGACGCGATGTCGCGCTCGCCTTGGAAGACCTGGATCTGCACGCTGGACTGGTTGTCGTCGGCGGTCGTAAACACCTCGCCACGCTTGGTCGGGATCGTGGTGTTGCGCTCGATCAGCTTGGTCATGATGCCGCCCTTGGTCTCGATACCCAGCGACAGCGGGGTGACATCGAGCAGCAGGACGTCCTTGACCTCGCCCTTGAGCACACCGGCCTGCAGTGCGGCACCGACGGCGACGACCTCGTCCGGGTTGACGCCCTTGTTCGGCTCGCGTCCGCCGGTCAGTTGCTTGACCAGTTCGACGACCGCCGGCATCCGGGTAGAGCCACCGACCAGCACCACGTGGTGGATCTGGCTGACGTCGATCTTTGCGTCCTTGATGACGTTCTGGAACGGCGCCTTGGTGCGTTCGAGCAGATCGGAGGTGATCTTCTGGAACTCCGCCCGTGACAGGGTCTCGTCCAAAAAGACCGGGTTCTTCTCGGCGTCCTGGGTGATGTAGGGCAGGTTGATCGACGTCTGCTGGCTGGAGGACAGTTCTATCTTCGCCTTCTCGGCGGCCTCGCGCAGTCGCTGCATGGCCATCTTGTCCTTAGTCAGGTCCAGGCCGTGTGCCGCCTTGAACTTGTCCGAGAGCCAGTCGATGATCCGCTGGTCCCAGTCGTCGCCGCCGAGGTGGTTATCGCCGTTGGTGGCCTTGACCTCGATGACGCCCTCGCCGATCTCCAGCAGGGACACGTCGAACGTGCCGCCGCCGAGGTCGAACACGAGAATGGTCTGGTCCTTGTCGCCCTTGTCCAGACCGTAGGCCAGCGCGGCGGCGGTCGGCTCGTTGACGATCCGCAGCACGTTCAGGCCCGCGATCGCGCCGGCCTCCTTGGTCGCCTGACGCTGGGCGTCGTTGAAGTAGGCCGGGACGGTGATAACGGCGTCGGTGACGGTCTCGCCCAGGTATGCCTCGGCGTCGCGCTTGAGCTTCTGCAGCACGCGGGCGCTGATCTCCTGTGCGTTGTAGGCCTTGCCATCGATGTCGATCTTCCAGCTCGGGTCGCCCATGAAGCGCTTCACCGAACGGATCGTGCGATCGACGTTGGTGACGGCCTGCCGCTTTGCCACCTCGCCGACCAGCACCTCGCCGTTCTTGGCGAAGGCCACGACGCTGGGAGTGGTGCGCGAACCCTCGGCGTTCGCGATGACCTCCGGTTCGCCGCCGGACAGGACGGCGACCGCGGAGTTGGTGGTGCCTAGGTCGATGCCGACCGCTCTGGCCATGGTATTTGCTCCTTTTACGTTGAATCTGATGTGGTTCAGGGTGGCTCGTTCGCTGCTCTCATCGTGCCCGACCGCGAAGTCCTCTGTCAAAAGAACTGAGTCTGGGTCGCTCAAGTTCCCCATCGCCCTGTGACCTCGCTCACATTGGCGGCCGCCTTCCCGTGAATACCCCCTTCACCACACCCTGGTCCGGTGGAGGGGGTGTTCAGCCGACCGACGCCGACGCCGTCACGCGTCCACAACGCCGCGTGTCGTCCACAGACTCGCCGGCCGCCGACGAGTGGATCGCAATCCGGGCCAGTCTGCGCTCATGGACGAACCGGTGCCCGACCACATTCCCCTCTACGACGACTGGGGCGAGCTACCTCGGGTGGTCGGACGTGCCGAGGCCCTGCGGCGCGGATACAGCCGGCGCGCGATCGAGCACCGGCTCGCCACGGATCGCTGGCATCTCGTGCTGCCCCGCACCTACCTGACCGGAAATACGCTCACCTGGACGGACCGCCTGAATGCAGCTCTCACCTTCGCCGGCCCGGATGCCCTGCTCACCGGTGCTGCGGCGCTTGCCGATCACGGGCTGCGTTCGGTGTCGCGCCCTGACCAGGTGCTGCTCCTCGTACCGCGGCAGGTCCACGTCCGCCCGACCGGCTGGGTGCGCCTGCGTCGTACCAGCCGAATGCCGCCGCCAGCGCCGGGGCCGGGACCGGCCTGCGCTGACCTCGCGCGGGCCATCGCCGATCTGGCACTGGAACGCCGCAGGCTGGGCGATGTCACGGCGCTGGTCGCGCAAGCGGTTCGCGCCGACCTCTGCACCGTCGAAGCTCTGGCCGCCGAACTCGCTGCTGGCCCACAGCGGGGCAGCCGCAATTTGCGCTTGGCATTGGAGTCGGTCACGGCCGGCGCATGGTCGGCGCCGGAGGCATTCACTGCGCGGGTGCTCAGGCGCGCTGGCTTCCCACCGTTCGAGCAGAATGCGCGGATCGATCTGCCGGACGGCTCATACGTGATCGTCGACTTCTTGTGGCGCCTGCTCCGTGCCGTTCTCGAGGTCGATAGCGACGAGCACCACTACCTCAACCCGGCCGACCGTGACTACACCAGCCGCCGCGCGTCCAAGCTCCAGACCTACGGCTACAGCGTAATGAGTCGGCGGCCGGCGCTGATCCATTCGGATACGTCTCAATTCGTACGTGACGCCCACCTCTGGCTGACAGCGCGCGCCCGGCAGATCGCGGCGTGAGCCCGGCGTCGATACCCGCCCAGCCACAGTCCAGTGTGGTGAAGGGGGTATTCAGGACGGTCAGTCGCAGGGCGCGGCCGTGACCGACTGCCATTGCCCGTCAAGGCGAGGCTTCCGCCGACCGCCGACCGCCGACCGCCGATCGGCTGAGCTGCCGCTCTGGATAGTGGCGCGGCGTCTGCTGGTCATCGACGGCATGAATCCCCCTGGAACCACACCAGAGGGTGGCCACAGGGGGATTCATCACCGCGCGGTCAGTTCTTGTTCGCCAGATCCGCGATAGACGTCAGGTGGTACTTCGCCGCGGTTGCGGCGGTCACCACGATCGCGTCCTTGTCCTGAGCCTGCGACTGGGTGAGCACCGTCAGCTTCGCCGGTACCGCCTTCTGCAGCGCGGCGAACACATCGTCGGAGGTCTCGGCAGTCGCCGCCTTGTCGAAGTACTGCAGCAGTACGCCGCTGTACTCCGGAATCAGGTCGATCGAGCCGTCCTCCAGACCGGGGATGTAGGTCTCCCGGCTGCCGATGTTCAGCTTGGTGCTGATGTTCGCACCCTGATCCTGCAGCCCCTGCGCGTAGATCTCGGCGAGCACGACGTTCTCCTGGAAGTTCGCCGAACCGACTGTCAGTGTCGCACCGGCGGCCTGGCTACCCTTTGCATCAAGCCCCGCCGTGGTCAGCCACGCCGCCGCGACTGCCTTCGGGTCCTTCTTCTCGGTGATGACCTGCTCGTTCATCGCGATCAGATCGTCGGTAGTCAACTTTGCCGAGATGGCGTTCAGGACCGTGGTGACGCCGGACGTGGCCTTCGCCTTGTTGATCAGCGGCAGCACGTTCTGCGCGGTGTACAGGTTCTTCGGGTCCGCGAGCACGACGAAGTTGTTCGCCTTGATCGACGGGTCGGTCGTGAAGATGTCGCCGGCGTCGATCTGCCCGTTCTTCAGGGCGTTGATGGTCAGCGGGCCGCCAGCGTCCAGGGACTTGAAGCTCGCGAACGTGACGTCATAGGTCTTCGCCAGGCCGGGCACGCCGTCCACTCGCGTCTTGAACTCCGGTGGACCACCCAGGATCAGCTTGCTGGCGACCGATTCTGTCCCGCCGCCGCCACCCCCCCCGCCGTTGCTTGTGCTGCCGCACGCGGTGAGTGGTGCGACCAGTGCGGCGATCCCCACGACCGCCGTAATGAGCTTGAGCTTCATCGACTTGTCTCCCCATGGTTCGGTGGTGAATTCGGGTCTTGCTGGTCGAACTAGTGCGTGACGACCTCCAGTTGGGTGATTTCGGCGGCGGCCGGCCCGCCGGTCCCAGCGCGACTGGAGAAGCGGCCGGACACGCCGCGGGACACCGCGTACCGCTGCAGCAGCGACAGCACGATGTCGGCGAGCAGCGCCAGAACAGCTACGAGGATCGCGCCCCCAGTGACCTGCGGAAAGTCATGGCTGGCCAGCCCGTCGTAGACAAACCTACCCAGCCCGCCCAGTCCGACATATGCAGCGACGGTAGCAGTGGCGATCACCTGCAACGTTGCGCTGCGTACGCCGGAGAAGATCAGCGGCAGCGCGTTCGGCAACTCGACCCGGAACAGCACTTGGGTACCGGTCATCCCCATCCCGGATGCCGCGTCACGCGCAGCCGGGTCGACGTTCTGCACCCCGGCGAAGGTGTTGGCGAGGATTGGCGGGACGGCCAGCAGGATCAGCACAATCTCGGTCGGGATCAGAAATACCGCGTTGCCGCGGCCGTGGAAGTGCGGCGCCAGCAGGACGTAGAACAAGATCAGCAACCCGATCGTCGGCAGCGCGCGCAGGCCGTTGGCCACACCCACCAGCCAGCGCAGTCGTCCGGTATGGCCGATCAGCAGCCCCAGCGGCAGCGCGATGGCGGCGGCGATCACCACAGCGATCAGCGAGTACTCGACGTGATTGCCGATCTGGGTGCTGATGCCCGTCTGGCTGTAGGAGTTCTTCCAGTTGTCGATGGACGTCAGCCACCCCCACGTGGAGGAGTCGGTCATCGGGGGCTCACCGCCCGGCGCCACGGCGTCAACGCACTGTTCAGCAAGACGATGGCGACGTCGAAAACGACCGCGAGCAGCACGCACATGACGATGCCCAACGCGATCGGCGGGTAGTACGGACTGCCGGCCGAGAGCTGGAAGCCGTTGGTGAACAACTGGCCCAGTTCGGGCACGCCGATCGTCGCGGCAACGGCGACCATGCTGACGTTGGAGACGGTGGCCACCCGAAGCCCGGCCGCGATCACCGGTACCGCGATCGGCAAATCGACCTTGATCACCCGTTGCAGCGGTGTATAGCCCATCGCCGTAGCCGCCTGTGAGACGTCCTCGGGTACCGCGCCCAGCCCGTCGGCCACCACGCGCACCATCAGCGCC
This sequence comes from Jatrophihabitantaceae bacterium, assembly GCA_039923055.1. GTDB lineage: Bacteria > Actinomycetota > Actinomycetes > Mycobacteriales > Jatrophihabitantaceae > DASXYU01. The sequence continues at coordinate 7,631 of JBDTDN010000354.1, read as the reverse complement.
ACCGTGTAGATGGACAGCGCGATGACGACGTTGATCGGGTCCAGGACCTGCGTACCCAGTGCCCGCGGCAAGATCACGAACAGGGCGATGGACGGGATCGTGTAGAGCAGGCCGGTCAGCGACACCATCGGTGGGTAGGCCCAGCGGTAGCGGCGGGCCAGCCAGCCCAGCGGCAACGCGATCACCAATCCGATCACTACCGGCAACACCGAGAGCCACGCGTGCGACCAGAGCCAGCTCAGCACCTGGCTGTGGTGGTCGGTGAAGTACTGGAAAAGCTTCAGTGGCGAGGAATCTGAGGACGCGAGGTTCATAGCGTCGCTTTCCGGAGATTTGCGCCGAGATTCGCCCCGAGTTCGGCCGGTGCTGTGCGCGAGGGTGCCGCGCGCTGCTCGATCAGGGCCAGCACTTGTGAGGCGGTGACCGATCCGAGCAGCCGTCCATCGGTGTCGACGACCACACCGCGTCCGCTCGGGCTGGACAGTGCCGCGTCCAGTGCTGCCCGCAGCGTCCCGCCCTGCGTGGCAAGCGTGCCGCCCAGGTTCAGCAGCGCCGGTTCGACCGTGCCGGTCAGGCCGGAGTCGGGGACGCCGGTCAGGTGCAGCCAGCCCTGCGGTGCTTGCGCGTCGTCGACCACCAGCACCCAGCCGTCCTGCGCGAGATCCTTCGCAGACGTGAGGGCCTCGCCCTGCCGGACGGAGGGTTCAGCGCCCACCGGGATCTCACCGGCGGAGGCGAAGCCCAGCGCCCGGTAGCCCCGGTCGCGTCCGACGAACGCGGCGACGAACGGGTCGGCAGGGGTTGCGAGCAGTTCGGCCGGCGTGGCAAGTTGCGCCAAGTGCCCCCCGACGCGCAAAACGGCCACGTTGTCGCCGAGCTTGATCGCCTCGTCGATGTCGTGCGTGACGAAGACGATCGTCTTGCCGAGATCGCCTTGCAGGCGAAGGAATTCGTTCTGCAACTGCTCGCGGACGACTGGGTCAACAGCGCTGAACGGCTCGTCCATCAGCATGACCGGAGGGTCGGCCGCCAGCGCACGCGCGACGCCGACGCGCTGCTGCTGACCGCCGGACAGTTGGGCCGGGTAACGCTTGGCGAAGTGTGCCGGCAGGCCGACCCGCTCGAGCAGTTCGAGTGCGTTCTTGCGGGCCTCGCGCTTGTCACGGCCGAGTAGGAACGGGACCGTTGCCACGTTGTCGACGATCGTGCGGTGCGGGAACAGGCCGGCGTGCTGGATGACGTAGCCGATGCCGCGACGCAGTTGGGCGGGGGCGACCTTGGAGGTGTCGCGATCATCCAACCAGATCCGTCCGGACGTCGGTTCGATCATCCGGTTGATCATCCGCAGGCTGGTCGTCTTACCGCAGCCGGACGGACCGACCAGCACGGTGATCTCACCGGAAGGGGCGACCAGGCTCAGCTCGTCGACCGCCTTCGTGCCGTCCGGATACTGCTTGCTCACCGACTCGAATCGGATCACGTCGCCGTCACCTCTTTACTGTTCGGTTCGGTGTGGAGTCCCAGTTGATCACCGATAACCCGCGCCTCAATACTGACCACGCGGCCGTACTCGTGCATGGTGCGGTCGTCGATTCGGTACGTGGGACCCAACAGGCTCAATGCGCCGGCGATTCCGCCCGGCCAGCGGATCGGGGCGGCGATCGCGGTGACGTCCGGTTCCAGCCGGTCCCGCTCGGCGACGTAACCACTGGGCGGCACCTCGCCGGCGAGCGCCTGGCCGACGGCGAGATTTGCCAGCGGCACCGTGCGGCCGACCCAACTCGTGTGCCGGACGGGATGGGTGCCTTCGACCATCGCGATGTAAATGGCGGTCCCCCCTGAGGCGGCGGTGGCAAGGTAGGTCGACTCGCCGGTCGTCTCGACGATCCGGTGCATCGACGCTTCGGCGATGTGCACGATCGACTGGCGGCCGAGCGCCGTGGCACCGAGTTGGATCAGGCGCGATCCGGCGCTGAATGAACCGGTCCGATTCCGGACGACGAAGCCGGAGGATTCCAGCGCGCGGAGTAGGCGTAATGCCGTACTCAGCGGCAGCCCGGCGCGGCGTGCGCATTCGGTGAGCGTGATCGATCCTTCGGCACAGACCTCCGCGAGCAGCCCCAAGGCGCGGTCGACCGTCCGGGTAGACCCGGTCATCGTCGTCATCGGGCCACTCCTCACCGGAGTTTCACCACATAGCAACCGCTTGCCGTTGCGCGGTAGGTTTCCATGTCTCGTCCCGGAGGGGAAGCCCCGAATCGGGCGATTGGACGAATTGATACCGCAGCGTGACTTCGCCGGTTACCGTGCAGACGGCGGGGGAGCGTCCGTCTCGGCTACCCGTCCGGCTATCCATCGGGAGGTTCGTTTGATCGTTTTGGACGGCACCGGGCTTACCACGTCCGAGATTGCCGCGGTGGCCGCCGGCCGGGAGCAACTCACGCTCGCGCCCGAGGCCCGGGAACGGATCGCCGCGTCGGCCGCGTTCGCTGAAGCGGCGGCGCGTGAGCGTCCGATCTACGGCCGCTCCACCGGAGTCGGGGCCAATCGCAGCGTCGCGCTGGCCGATGACTTGGTCGGCGCGCAGGCACTGGCGCTGTTGCGCAGCCACGCCACCTCGGCCGGTCCGCTACGGGCGCCCGAACGGGTCCGGGCCATGCTCGTGATCCGGCTGAACCAGCTCGCGGCCGGTGGCAGCGGCGCGTCTGTGGCCGTGGCCGACGGACTGCTCGAACTACTGCGACTGGATGCGCTGCCGCCGGTACGCGAACTGGGCAGCATCGGGACGGCGGACCTGTCTGCGCTGGCGGTCACGGGTTTGACACTGATCGGGGAGATCGAGACGCAGACGGACTTCCGTCCTATTTCAATGGGTATCGGCGACGCGTTGCCGTTGCTGAGTAGCAATGCAGCGGCACTCGCGGACGCCGCGCTCGCGCTGGATGCGGTACGGATCCTGGCCCGAGCGGTGGTTGTCGTCAGCGCGTTGAGCTTCGTCGCGGTGGACGGCAACCTTGAGGCATTCAGCGTGGCCGTGGAACGGGCGACGCCGTTCGCCGGCGCCCGACAGGTCTGCCAGATCGTGCGCCAACTGGTGGCCGGATCGGACCACGCGCCGGCCCGTATCCAGGACCCGTTCGGGCTGAGGGCACTGCCCCAGGTGCACGGCGCGTTGCTGGACCGGCTGGAAGAACTCGACGTGGTGATCGGTGCGATGGTGAACGCACCGTCGGAGAACCCGGTTTTGCTGCCGGACGCCGGGGTCGCTCATCACGGCGGATTCCACGCGGCCTACCTGGGGCAGGCATTGGATGCGACCGCGCTGGCGCTGGCCCAGGCGGGCGAGCTTGCGCTGGCCCGGGTCACGATGTTCGGCGAGCCGGGCCTGACCGGCCTCGCGCCGTTTCTGGGCGACGGCACGCCGGGGGCATCCGGGGTCATGGTGATCGAGTACGTCGCTGCGTCGGCGCTTGCCATCGTGCGTGCTGCCGCAACACCGGCGGGTATCCAGACCGTCACACTCTCGCGCGGGGTCGAGGAGGACGCCAGCTTCGCTGCCCTGGCCGCGGCCCAACTGTTGGCGGCCAGCCCGACGTACCGGACGCTGCTCGCATGTGAGTTGGTGCCGGCCGTCCGCTGCCTGCGGATGCGGGCCGTCGAGCCGCCGGCTGGGCTGGTGGGGGCGTTCGCTGCGTGTGCGGGGCTGGCGACCGAGACGGCTGACCGCGACCTGACTGCCGACCTGCTGATGGCCGAGTCGGTGATCGGTCAGATCATGTCGTCCAGCGGGCGCAACTCGTCGGCGTAGGAGACGGACGTGCGGTGCAACACCCCGCCCGCGGTGACTGCGTACTGACCCATCCGCCACAGCGGCGGGGAGTAGGCATGGATTGAGACACTGCCCGCGTCCCGGCCAACCAGCCGGTGGATGTGGTCCGGGCCGAACGCGAACACCGCTCCCGCCGCGACGTCGGTGGCAATGCTGGGCGCGCCGACGGCCAGATTGTGCTCGGTCAGGCAGCCCTCCACGACCGCGACCGCACCCGAGGAGATGTCATGGTCGTGCCAGCCGGTGTCGTTCTTCGGCGTCCAGCACAGCACCCAGACATCGACGTGCTGGTCGCGGTGCAGTGATACGTAATGGCGATGCTCGTCGTCGAACTCGACGTGCTCGCGCCACAGTTCTGGCCGGGCGGAGATGGACGCGGTGAGCTCCAGCAGTTCCTGCTGATCCAGGTCGCGTCCGGGCAACTCACTCAGCGCCATGTGCAGTGCCGGGATGTCGGCCCACTTCTGCGCTGACTGCGCGGGAACGCCCTCGGTGGTCGGGCCGGCGGCGATCATGATCGCGTCGTCGACACGGGTTTCCTGCGAAGGTGCGACGGAGGATTCGGTGTGGTTGGCGATCGTGGTCATGGGCGTTCTCCTTGCGGTTTTCCGAGCAGTCGGATCGGATTGTCGATGGCGATGGCGTGAATGGCGGCGGCGCCGAGGTGTGGATCGAGTTCGGCTGCCGCATAGGGGCGGTCGCTGCCGAGCACGATCACGTCGATGCCCAGTGCGCGTACCAGCCCGTCGACGCCCTGCCTGCGGTAGGAGGACGTCTCGACGAATGTGTTGGGATCGACGACCAGGCGCGCGCCGTCCGCGCGGGCGGTGAAACGTTCATGCTGCAACGGGGCCAAGCCTGCCCCGGCAACGAAGCAGATGCGTAGATCCGGCACCAGGGACCGGCCGACGGCGATCCAACTCCACCACGCTGCGGCCAGTTGGGCGGGGTAGTCGACGACGGCCGGCCACCATGGCAGGAACTCGCCCACCGTCCGCGATGGCGTGGAGACCGGGCCAGGGTGGACGAGAACCGGGCGGTTGAGTTCTTCGCAGCGGCGCAGCACGGGTGCCAACGCCTCGAGCTCGGCCGGTGTCGTCAGGTCGGTGGCCGGTACCTGCACGCCGCACAGACCGTCGGCGAACAGTTGCTTGAGCCCGTCCAGGTCCGGCTCGTCGCGGGTGAGCGACGCCCAGCCGGTGAATGGGTCAGACAGCGCTCGGACTCCGTCGTGCCAGGCGTCCAGCAACGGTTGCGCCTGCGCCGGCGGCAGGGACTCGATGCCTAGCGGGCTGGACAGCGACACGAGTACCCGGGTGGCGGCGCGATCGAGTTCGGCCCGCGCGACCGGGTCATGGTCGTCCGGACGCACCTCGTACGGCGGCTCGCCAGCCGTGTGCAACGTCCAGCCGCGCAGCATTGGCGGCGCGCTGCGGCGGCGGAGCGCCTCGACGAACGGGGCAGGCCAGAGATGCTGGTGCACATCGAGGTACGGCTCGGTTCCCATTGCGCCCTTCTTTGTGAAGCGTTTCAGTGATCCGCTTCAGTGAACCGCTTCACTGCGGTGGATGTCAAGCGGGCGATAGGCTGATCGGATGTCCCAGCGAGCGCGACGGGTGACCATTCGCGACATCGCGGAAGAAACCGGCCTCTCCTCGGCGGCCGTGTCCTACGCCCTGCGCGGATTGCAGGTTCCGGTTGAGACGCAGGAGCGGGTGCGGGCTGTCGCCGACCGTCTCGGCTACCAGGCCGACCCCATCGCGCGGGCCCTCGCATCCGGCCGTACCGAGCAGGTCGGGGTGCTGTGCGGCTCGCTGGAGGACAGTTGGCAGCAGAGCATAGCTGCCGCTCTTGGTCGCGGGCTGCTTCAGGCCTCGCGACACGCGCTGATCGTCGACGCGTCCAACGACCCGGCCATCGAGGCGATGCTAGCCCGGCAACTGGTCGACAAGCGGGTGGACGCCCTGATCTGCCTGCCCGTCGACCCGGCGGCCGAGCACTGGGCGCAGATCGCCGAGGACACCGTCCTGATCTCGATCGGGGACGGTTTGCCCGCTGCTGCCACCGCCGCCGAGGTGGTCTTCGACAACGTCGCTGGCGTGACCGACGCGCTGCGGCAACTGGCGGCCGTCGGGCATCGGCGGATCGCCGTGCTCACCCCCGGCGGCGTCAGTACCCCCGACCGTCCAGCCGAACTGGTCGCGCGTCGGGTCGCGGACGAACTGGGAGTGCGCATCACGTTGTATCCGAGCCCGCACGACCTGGACGGGTCGAGCGCCGTCGCACGGGTGGCACTCCAGGGCACCGATCCGCCGACCGCGTTCTTCTGCCTGACCGACTCGATGGCCTACGGCGTGTACGACGCGGCGGCCGAACTGAAGCTGACCGTCCCGACCGACGTCTCGGTCCTGGGCTATGACGACCGCCCCGTGTCCCGCGTGTTGACCCCGCCGCTGTCGAGCTACCGCTGGCCGGTCGACGTGTTGATCAGCTCGGTCGTCGAACGGACCGTCCGCGCCATCGACGACGGGAAGAGCACCCGTCGCAAGGTCCTCGCCCCGACGGCTCAGGCGCGGGGATCGGTCGCGCCGCCCGCTGCCAGGTGACCGACCGCGGTGCCAGTTGACACCAAGTGACCGGACCGCTCCCGCCGGTGCCAGTTGGTTCGGTGCGAGCCCGCCGATCCCGATCTGGTTGTCCGTCGGCGCTTGTAATGTCGGTGCTTGGGTTCTGCCCGCGGCCACGCGCCGGTGCGCAGCGATGCGGGCAGAGCACAACGTCCGGGCAGAACAGGGCCCGCGCAGAACACAGGGCAGTTGTATCGGCGTCGGACCGCCGACTCAGGCGGTGTCGGCGTCCTCGCCGCGGCCGGCCGTGATGCGGCGCAGAATGCTCGCGCCGGGGATCTCGCCCAGCACGGTGATCACCCGCTCGACGGTCGCCGCGAGCATCGCGACCTGGCGTTGGGTGTCGGTGGCTGCGCGCAGCGCCGGCAGCGCCTCGGCACGCAGCGAATCAAGACGCGCCGGAATATCCCGCAGCGACGGCAAATCGACAGCAGTGAGCACCCGCTCGAGCTTCGCGCTCACTTCCTCCAGTGGGCCGAGGACGCGTTCGGTCGCCGCCTCGATCGTCGAGACAACCTTGTCCAGTCGGCCGACGGTCTGATTGAACCGTTCGAGCGCGTCGTTGAAATTCTTCATTGTGGTCGGGAACTGCCCTACCAGCCGGGCATTCTGTTCCACCATGTCCTGCAGGAACTGCGCTTGGTTGTCGGCCGTCTTGAGCAAGTCACCCACGAGCGGGATCGCGCCGACAGCGTCCGGGACCCGCGAGTTCTTCGCCACGCGCTGATTGTGCGGCCCCGGCTCGACCCTGTCGACTCCGCTTACGTGATCAACAGTGCCAAAGGGTCGCTGAGGGCCTGTTGGTTTTTGATCCTGGCGTGGTGAGCGCGCGGATCGGCCGGGCGTGTCTGGGTGGACTGCGGTGTCGCAGTGGGTGGTTGGCCGGGCGTGGCTGGCGGGTCGGGGCCCGCGGATCGGGTGCCCTTGCTGGCGTGGAGAGGCTACCCGGTCCGTAGCTGGGCCGCTGTGACGCCTTTGGTGGTGATCTTGAGTAGGTTGGTGACGGCGCTGGCGAGGGCGAGTTCGGCTTGGACGGCGTCCAGTCCGCGGCGGGCGAATCTGCGTAGTCCGCGGCCGTCTTTGAGCCAGGCGTTGGGTGTTTCGATCAGCGGGGACCGGCGCTTGTAGAGGTCGTGCCCGTCGGTGGTGCGTAGCCGGTGGTTCATCTTCTCCCG
>JBDTDN010000353.1:0-3940 GCA_039923055.1 Jatrophihabitantaceae bacterium | reverse complement strand
CGACCCTCGGGACACCGACAGCCGCACTGATTTGCCGGAGGAAGGCAACCATGAAGCCGGTTCTCGAGGTACGGGATATCGTCAAGAGCTTCGGTGCCAACCAAGTGCTGCGTGGAGTCGGGTTGTCGGTGACCGGCGGCAGCATCTACGGACTGATGGGCGCCAACGGTGCCGGTAAGTCGACGCTCATCAAGATTCTGTCCGGGGCCGAGCAGCCGGATAGCGGAGAAATCCTCATCTCGGGTCGGTCGGTGCATTTCGCCAACCCGCTGGCAGCGCAGCGATTCGGCGTCGGGACTGTGCACCAGAATCCGAACGACGGGGTGATCCTGGACATGACGGTGGCCGAGAACCTGGCCCTGGATCGGCTGACGGACAGCAGATCCGGGGTCGGGTTCACCCGGCGCCGCGCCGAATCGCAGGCTCGGACCGTCGCCGACACTCTGGGTCTGAAGCTCTCGCGCAGCGTCCTGCGTTCTCCGGTACGCACTCTCGGCGTATCGGAGCGGCAGTTGCTGGTGTTGGCCAGGGCGCTGTCCCGCAAACCCGAGATCCTGATCCTGGACGAACCGACCTCGGCCCTGTCCCGCGAGGAGACGGACCGATTGTTCAAGCTGGTGAAGTCCCTGGCAGCCAACGGTATGACCGTGCTTTTCGTCACTCACAAGCTCGCAGAGTTCGACGAGATGTGCCACCACGTCGGAGCGCTCCGCGACGGGGCCATGCGAGGCGAATTCTTCCGCGGGGACAAGGCCGGCTTCGACTGGCCAGAGGTCCTTACGGTCCTGTTCGACCGCTCGCCGTCCGACCTGCAGCGAACCGCCGGCACACCCGGGAAGGCTGTGCTCTCGATGAGCGACGTGCGGATCTTCGTCGACTCCCGGCCGTTCGATCTGGATCTTCATGACGGTCAGGTCACCGTGCTGCTCGGCCTGCTGGGCAGCGGAAAGACCGAGTTCCTGGAGTGGATCTTCGGCGCGCGCACCGCCGAGTCCGGGCGACGGACCTTGGATGGCAAGGCATTCGCCCCGACGCACCCGCACGCGGCGATCCGCGACGCGGTGTACCTCGTTCCGGAGTCCCGGCACGAGCAGGCGATCATCCCCGGCTGGCCGATCTACTCCCAAATGACGCTGCCGTTCGTGAAGAAGTTCTCCTCGGCAACCCTGATGCGCCCCGGTGCCGAACGACGGGCGGTGCGATCGATGATGTCCCATATAGGCATCCTCGCCCGCGGTCCGTCCAGCCCGATCGGAACGCTGTCAGGCGGGAACCAACAGAAGGTCGTCATCGGCCGGTGGCTGCTGGGGACCCCCCGGGTGCTCCTGCTGGATGAACCCTTTCGCGGTGTCGACATCAACGCCCGGCACGACATCGGCTCCACCGTCCGCGATCTGACCAAGAGCGGCGCCGTGCTGGTGGCGACGTCGGATCTGGACGAGGCGCTGGAGGTCGGCGACCGGTTCGTGGTGTTCAACAGCGGTACGATCACCGCCGATCTGACCCTGGCCGAGGTCACCCGCGACCGGCTCATCACCGCGATGAGCGAACCAGCAGCAGCACTGGCAGCCACCGGGCCGACTCGCAGTGCGTCGGCAGTCGCACTGGTCGACGCCGACGGAAAGGATAACCTATGACCGCGCAGGTATCGGTTGCCGAACGAGAGCCCTTCTCGCTGGCCGACTTCTTCGTTCGCTACGGTGTTGTCCTCGTTGGCGTCATTATCGCAGTGGTGTTCTCCATCGTCATTCCGAACTTCGCGACCGCAGACAACGTGGTGTCCATCTTGCAGACACAGGCGGTGGCGGCCATCGCCGCACTGGGCATGACGCTGACCGCGGTGGTCGGCGACCTGGACCTGTCCGTCGGGGCGATCGCCGGACTGTCGGTCACGGTCGCGGCCATGGTGATGATCCGTTACGCGATGACCGGGCCGACCGCGCTCGTCGTGTGCCTGATCGCGGGGCTGATCGTCGGCAGCGTCAACGCCGTCATGATCGTCATGCTGAACATTCCACCCCTGCTGGCCACGCTGGGGATGATGTTCACTATCCAGGGGCTCAAACGCTGGCTGGTGGACGGCCAGACACTGGTCACCGGTATGACGCTGCCCAGTGGCGTCCAGGTCAAGGGTCGATTCACCAGCGACTTCGCCGCCATCGACAGCAAGAACGTGTTCGGCGTGCCGATCTCGGTGTATCTGTTCGTGTTGATCTCTCTGCTGGTGTGGATTTTTCTGGAGCGGACCCGCTACGGCCGGCTGTTCTACGCGGTGGGCGGCAACGCTGAGGCGGCCCGGTTGGCAGGCGCGCGGGTGCGGCGCTACCAGTTCGCCGCGTACGCCATCTCCGGGGTGCTGGCCGCCATCGCCGGCATCATCCTTGCCTCCCGGCTGCGGCAGGGCGACGTCACCGCCGGCGACTCCTCGCTGCTGGACGCGGTGGCGATGACCCTGGTCGGCTACGCGGTGCTGGGCGCCAAGAAGCCAAACGCACTGGGCACATTCGTCGGCGCGATCTTCATCGGCCTGATCCTGCAGGGCCTGACCCAACTTGGCCTCGCCTACTACACCCAGGATCTCATCAAAGGCTTGGTGCTCATCTTCGCGTTGCTGATGTCCTTCTCCCTGCACCGTCGGCGTCGGGCGCGTCATGCTGCCCACCAGATCACCGAAACACCGGCCGCTGGAGGTGGAGTTGATGCTGACTCCTGAGGCGGTCCCCGACTACATTGCCCATCGGCCGGCGATGGCCGCGCAGGTTGACCCTGGAACGCTGCAGGTCGCCGAGGTCGGTGACGGCAACTTGAATCTGGTCTTCATCTGCACGGATGCGTCCGGCCGTGGTCTAGTGCTCAAACAGGCACTGCCGTACGTCCGACTGGTCGGGCCCTCGTGGCCCATGACCGAACAGCGCGCCGATCGGGAAGCCGCGGCGATCGGCGTGCATTCCGCGTTGTCCGATGACGTCTGCCGGCTGATCGATTTCGACGCCGACGAGCACGTCCTGGCGTTGGAAGACCTTTCCAACCACGAAGTGCTGCGCACCCGGTTGAACAACGGTGGGCCGCACGATCAGGTGGCCGATCGGCTCGGCGTGTTCGTGGCGGACATTGCGTTCGGCACGTCGTTCCTGGGGCTGGGTGAAGAGCAGTTCCGGCTGCGCGCCGCCGCCGCCGCCAACCCCGAAATGTGTTCGATCACCGAGGATCTGATCTTCACGGAGCCTTTTCTGGGTGCGGAGCGGAACTCGGCTCGGCCGGTCGTCCGATCCGAAGTCGGCCGACTGCAAGCCGACGACGAGTGGGTCGGCGCCGCGATGGCGATGAAGTACCGGTTCCTGTCCACCCAGGAGGCACTGTTGCACGGGGACCTGCACTCGGGCAGTGTCTTCGTGCGCGGCACCGGTCCGGGAATGTCGGTGAAGACGTTTGATTCCGAGTTCGCGTGCTACGGGCCGGTGGGCTTCGATCTTGGCTTGATGTGGGCGAACATGCTGGCAGCGAGCGCCAGGGGGACAGTACTCGGTGAGCCCGGGCGGGCCTCGAGCCTGCTGGCGACGGTGCCGTCCAGCTGGTCGGCCTTCCGCGGACGGATCGCCGAGCTCTGGCCGCGACGACGCTCGCCGGAGAAGTACCCAGAGATGTTCTGTCGTGACTGGCTGGCTCGGATTCGCCAGGATGCACTCGGCTTCGCCGGATGCGAGATCGCACGGCGGATCATCGGATTGGCGAAGATCAGCGACATCGAATCGCTGGAGGACCGCCAATATGCCGCCGCGGTAGGCGTGCTGCTGTCGTGGAGCCGAGCCCTGCTGGTCGACAGGTCGGAGCTCTGTTTCAGCTCGTTGACCGAGATCGCCCCGGAAGCCGCCGACGGGCTGGCGACGGAATGACGAGAACTTCACTCGAGGAGCTGATCGACGTCGGTGCGCAGGCGGTG
>JBDTDN010000352.1:0-2658 GCA_039923055.1 Jatrophihabitantaceae bacterium | reverse complement strand
GGCCTGCGCGCCCGGTCGATCGAGACTTCCGGATGGGCGGTATGAGCGTGGAACGAGCAGAAACATCTCCAGTCCGGCTTCGCAGCCAGCAGTGGTTCGACGACCCGAACGATCCAATAATGACGGCGCTGTACGTCGAGCGTTACATGAACTGGGGGATCTCCCGAGAAGAATTGCAGTCGGGTAAACCGATCATCGGCATCGCCCAGACAGGTAGCGATCTGGTTCCGTGCAACCGGCACCATCTGGCTTTGGCCCAGCGGGTCAGGGACGGCATCCGCGAAGCTGGTGGGGTGGCGCTGGAGTTCCCTGTTCATCCGTTGCAGGAGACCGGCAAGCGTCCAACGGCGGCATTGGACAGGAACCTGGCGTACCTCGGCCTGGTGGAAGTGCTGTTCGGCTATCCGCTGGACGGGGTGGTGCTGACCACTGGCTGCGACAAGACAACTCCCGCCTGCCTGATGGCTGCCAGTACGGTGAACATCCCCGCCATCGTGCTGTCCGGCGGCCCGATGCTCAACGGTTGGCTGAACGGCATGCGCACCGGTTCCGGGACTGCCATATGGGAGGCTCGGGAACTGCTGGCCGCAGGTGAGATCGATGCCGGGCAGGCGACGGATTTGGTGGCGTCGACGGCACCGTCTGTCGGGCACTGCAACACCATGGGCACGGCGTTGACGATGAACTCGCTGGCGGAGGCGCTGGGTATGAGCCTTCCGGGATGCGCGGCGATCCCGGCACCGCATCGGGACCGAGCAGAGGTCGCCTACCGAACCGGGATGCGCATCGTCGATATGGTGCGGGATGATCTCAAGCCGTCCGACATCCTGACCCGGGAAGCGTTCGAGAACGCCATCGTGGTGGCCAGTGCCATCGGGGGCTCGACCAACGCGCCGATTCACATCAACGCCATCGCCAAGCATGTAGGCGTAACGCTGGACCTGCAGGACTGGCAGACGATCGGCGCGCACGTTCCGCTGATCGTCGACCTGCAGCCGGCCGGCCAGTACCTGGGGGAGGACTTTTACCGTGCAGGAGGGATCCCGTCCGTGGTACATGAGTTGATGCGCCATCAGCTCATCCACGAGGGGGCACTGACCGTCAACGGCCGGACGATCGGCGAGAACTGTCGGCAGCGGCCGGCGAAGGATCCCGCAGTCATCCGAGGATGGGACGACGCACTGGTCGGCGACGCGGGATTCATCGTCATGCACGGGAACCTGTTCGACAACGCGATCATGAAGACCAGCGTGATCTCCGAGGACTTCCGCAGCCAGTACCTCCGCGACCCGGAGCAACCCAACTGCTTCGAGGTCAGGGCCGTGGTATTCGACGGGCCCGAGGACTACCACGCCCGGATCGACGACCCGACGCTGGGCATCGACCAGGACTGCGTTCTGGTCGTAAGGGGTGTCGGCCCGATCGGCTACCCGGGGAGCGCAGAGGTGGTCAATATGCAGCCGCCGGCTGCAGCGATCCACGCGGGAGTGCGCGAGCTTCCCTGTATGGGCGACGGCCGGCAGTCCGGGACCTCGGGCTCACCATCGATCCTGAACGCATCACCGGAGGCGGCGGTGGGCGGGGGCCTTGCCGTGCTGCGCACCGGCGATCGGGTGCGATTCGACTTGAACACCGGCGAGGTCAACGTGCAGATCCCAGCTGAGGAGATGGTCCGTCGTCGCCGCGAACTGGAAGCCGCGGGCGGCTACCCGGTGCCGGAATCGCAGACCCCCTGGCAGGAGATGCAGCGAGCGACGGTAGGTCAACTCGGCGGCGGGATGGTCCTGGAACCCGCGGTGAAGTATCAGCGACTGGCCCAGACCTGGGGAGTGCCTCGACACAGCCACTGATGCGCGCGTGAGCACCCCTCGGGCTGGCGTCCGACATCGTTATGTTCCCGGTTCGTCCGCACCGCTCAGCAGGGATGGGCCACGCTGTCGGCCCGGCCGGCGGTCACGCCCATGGTCACGATTCGGTTACGTCTCCGTTTCAACTCGGCAAGAACCGGGCGGAAACCGCGGGCGCTCCGGCGACCATCGTTGACCATCAACGAGACGAACGATAGGTTCACTGTCAACAGAACGATAGTTTCTGTCAGTGAAATGAACTCGGAGGTGACCCGTGCAGATTCCGGGACCTGTGTCGGCGTCGTCGGTGCGTGGCCCCCGTATTGCCGTGGCGGGACTGATGTTCGAGGCGAACTCGTTTGCTCCTGGCTCCACCACGCTTGCGGACTTCGAGCGCGGCTGGGCCACCGGTGTCGATGTCCTCACGGTTGGCGGTGGGATCGACTCGATAGCCGGCGCCGCCCAGATCGCCGCGGGCGCCGGGGCCACCCTGGTTCCCATCACCACGGCGTCTGCGATGTCCGGCCCACCGGTGCAGACGGGCGTCTACCCGGTGCTCCGGCAGCGGCTGTTGGAAGGCCTGACGGCGCACCTGGGCATGGTCGACGGGTTGTACTTGTCACTGCATGGCGCGATGGTCGCCCAGGACTGCGAAGACACCGAAGGCGACCTGTTGCAGTCCGTGCGAGATCTTCTCGGCCCCGACCTGCCGATCGCGTATTCGGCTGATCTGCACACCCACTTCACTGCCAAAATGGCCGCCGCTACTCCGCTGGTCGCCGGCTATCGGACGCTGCCGCACGTGGACATC
>JBDTDN010000351.1:0-8109 GCA_039923055.1 Jatrophihabitantaceae bacterium | reverse complement strand
CCACGTACTTGGTGACCTGATCGAGGGAGTCGGTGGGGACAAAGAGACGATCGCCGGGCTGTCCCCGCTTGGACGCTGCGTACTCGATGATGAGGTACTCGCGCTCGCCGCCGTTGACGGTGCGGCGCACCATCTCGACGTAGCGGCCCACCCCGTGCTGCTCGTGCACCACGAAGTCACCGGAGGCCAGCTGGATCGGGTCGATCGCGTTGCGGCGTCGCGATGGCATCCGGCCGGTGTCCTTGGCCAGCAGTCCACGCTGGCCGGTGAGGTCGGCCTCGGTGAGGATCGCCAGCTTGAGCGAGACCGCGACCAGGCCGCGGTCCAGTCTCCCGGTAGTGACCTGCACGATTGCTGTCGTGTCGTCGACGTCCGCGCTCAGCCGCGCTGGAACATCAGCTGCGACAAGGCGTTCGGCAGCGCGCTGGGCCGAGCCATGCCCGTCGAAGACCAGGACGAGTTGCCAGCCGTCGCGGGCCCAATCACGCAACTGGCTCATCGCCGTGTCCGTGTCGCCGCGGTACGCCGTCGCCTCGGCGAAGGCGCTCGTGAGTACTGCGTCGCCGAGCAGTTCGCGGTCGGCCGTCAACGCGGTGATGCCCCACCACGGGATGGCGAGTTCGCCAGCCTCGACGCGCACGTCGTCGAGATCGTGCAGAGACGCAGCACCCAGGTCGACGGGTGCGCGGCCGCCGCCGGCAGCGGCCGCCCATGATGCGTCGAGGAACTCTGCGGACGTCCGTACCAGGTCTGCGGCGCGGGACCGGATTCGCTCCGGGTCGCACAGGACGACATGTGTCCCCGCCGGCAGATCGTGCAGGACGGTCTGCAAGTTCTCCACCAGGACCGGCGCGAGCGACTCCATGCCCTCGACGGCCTCACCCCGGCTGATCGGATCGAGTAGTTCGGCGAGCTCCGGGTATTCAGCCAGCAGCGCGGCCGCGCGCAACTGGACCTCCTGCGTCAGCAACAACTCACGGCACGGCGGCGCCCAGACTCCCTGTGGCGCAATCTCCAAGGATCGCTGATCAACGACCTTGAAATAGCGGATCTCTTCGACGTCCTCGCCCCAGAACTCCACCCGTAGCGGGTGTTCCTCGGTCGGCGGGAAGACATCCAGGATGCCGCCGCGCACCGCGAAGTCGCCGCGCTTCTCAACGAGTTCGTTCCGCGTGTAGCCGGCGTTGACCAGGTCGGTAACGATGGCCTCGAGCTCGCAGTCGGTGTCCCCGGCGCGCAATTCGACAGGCGTCAACTCGCCGAGCCCGGGCACCTGCGGCTGCAACAGCGACCGCACCGGAGCCACGACCACCGCCAAAGGTCCGCTACCGGTGTCTTCCGCCGACGGGTGCGCAAGCCGGCGCAGCACTGCCAGGCGCTGGCCGACGGTGTCCGCACGTGGAGACAACCGTTCGTGCGGCAACGTCTCCCAGCCGGGGTAGAGCGCGACCTGATCCGGCGGCAACAGGCAACGCAGCGACGCGAGCAGGTCCTCGGCCTCGCGCGCGGTGCTGGTAACCGCAAATACCGTACGACCGGTACGGCTGGCCAACGCGGCCAGTGCCAGCGGTTGCAGCGTCGGCGGGCCGCTGATTGTCAGCGCGGCCGAACCCACCGCCTCGATCGCCTCCGCGACGGCCGGATCGGCGACAACAGCGTCCAGAAGGCCTGTCAGACTCACGAGATTCCTCAACTCCGCACAGCACAAAAGTCCCCGATCCGTAAGTGGAGGGGGATGCCACCAGCCTACGCGGCCACACTGACTGCCGTGATCAACACAGCCTCACCGTCGCCAGAGACGTTTCGGCGCTGTGGATCGTGGATCGCATCGTGTTGATCGTGGAGAGCATCGTGTCTGAAAACCGCTAGTGTCCGTCAGGGCCGGCGTGCAGACTGGGCGGGTGATCCTGCCCGAGTTCGATACCTGCTACCGCGCCGTGCAGGGCCGCGACCCCCGCTTCGACGGGTGGTTCTTCACCGCCGTCCGCACGACGGGCATCTACTGCCGCCCGTCCTGCCCGGCTGTGGCACCGCTGCGGCGTAACGTCGAATTCCACCCCAGCGCGGCGTCCGCCCAGCGCGCCGGATTCCGCGCCTGCAAGCGCTGTCGACCGGACGCCTCGCCTGGCTCGCCGCAGTGGGACGTTCGCGGTGATTTGGTCGGACGAGCCCTGCGGTTGATCAGCGACGGTGTGATCGACCGTGATGGCGTCCCTGGCCTGGCCCGTCGACTCGGTTACTCCGAACGTCAGCTCAACCGCGCGCTGATCGCTGAGGTCGGCGCCGGACCCCTCGCACTGGCGCGGGCGCAGCGGGCGCAGACTGCCCGCGTACTGCTGGAGACCACCGACCTACCCGCCACCGACGTTGCCTTCGCCGCAGGGTTCGCGAGTGTGCGCCAGTTCAACGACACGGTGCGTGCCGTGTTCGCCACGACCCCGACCGGGCTGCGTTCCGCCCGCCGCGTACAGCTACCGGCCGAGCCGGGAACCATCGCACTTCGGCTGCCGTACCGCGCGCCAATGGATCTCGCCATGACCCTGGACTATCTGGGCATGCGGGCCATCGCCGGAGTGGAGCACCGCGACGCCGACAGCTACGCCAGGGCGATAGCGGCGCCAGGCGGTCCGGCGTGGATTCGCGTGTCGGTAGCTGGCGGGGCTGTGTCCTGCTGCGTCGGACTCTCCGATCAGCGCGACCTGGTCACCGTCGTCTCCCGCGTACGCCGGCTGCTGGACCTGGATGCGGACCCCGCGGCCGTCGACGCTCAGTTGGGTGCCGACCCGGCACTCGCCCCGTTGGTTCGCAAGCATCCGGGGCTGCGCTCGGCAGGTGCGGTGGACGGCTTCGAAATGGCCGTCCGCGCCGTGGTCGGGCAGCAGATCTCGGTCGCAGGTGCACGGACATTGCTTGGCCGGCTGGCCGAACAGTACGGAACTGCAAAGCCGTTTCCGGACGGACTACGGCCGTTTCCGAGCGCCATCGAGTTTGCGGACGCCGACCCGACGACGCTGCCGATGCCTCGCGCACGAGGCCGCACGCTGGTCGCCGTCGCACAGGCATGCGCGTCCGGCGAGCTCACCCTGGACCCGGGAGCGGACCGTGAACGTGAACGGCAGCGCCTGCTCGCGCTGCCTGGCATCGGCGCCTGGACCGCGGACTACCTGCGGCTGCGGACGATGTCGGACCCGGACGTCCTGCTCGACACCGATCTCGGGGTGCGCAAGTCCGCGGCCGCGCTGGACGTCGACCTCCGCGATGGGCGTCCCGGCTGGGCACCGTGGCGTTCCTACGCGACCCATCACCTCTGGGGCGCCCAGCATTGATCAACGCCTGCACTGAAGTACTGTCACGACAAGGAGATTCGCTCATGCGTTACACGTATTTCGACTCGCCACTCGGTGAGCTGCTGCTAACCCGCGACGACGTCGGCCTCACCGGGTTGTATCTGCCGACCGGTCGCCACGGCGCCACGAAGCCGAGGGCCGACTGGACTCGCGACGATGACGCGTTCGAGGACGCGCGCACCCAACTCACCGAGTACTTCGCTGGCGAGCGCATCGCGTTCGAACTGCCGTTGCACGCCGCGGGTTCCGCGTTCCAACATCGGGTCTGGGACGCGCTGTGCGACATCCCATACGGCCAGACTGCCAGCTACGGCAAGACGGCCGCGGCGGTCGGGGTGCCGGACGGCGCGCGAGCGGTCGGGCTGGCGAACGGGCAGAACCCGATCTCGATCATCGTGCCGTGCCATCGGGTCATCGGTGCGGACGGTTCGCTGACCGGGTATGGGGGCGGATTGCCGGCCAAGCGCTGGCTGTTGTCCCACGAGGCCACGCACTCCGGCCTGTTCGCCCCGAATTGAACCCCTCAGCCGACCTCCCCGGCGGAGCCCAACCAAGCCACCCCCGGCCGCCCAGGCGACGAAGTCGCCCGTCGGCCCCGGTGTCCGCCCCTGAGCGTGCGAAGGGGTGGCGCCGGGGGGGCGACAGCGGCCCATTAAGAGTTGTACTCGTTCTGGGCAGCCGTCAGGCCGTCCGCGATCAGTCGCTCGACTGCATCGGCGGCGCGGTCCACGAAGTACGCGAGATCTTTGCGCTCGGCGGAGGCGAACTCCTTCAGTACGTAATCGGCTGGGTCCTGCTGCCCGGGCGGGCGGCCGATGCCGAACCGCACCCGGGCGTACTCCCGGTCACCCAGCGCGGCGGACGCGGACCGCAGCCCGTTATGGCCGCCGTCGCCACCGCCGCGTTTGAGGCGCAGCGAACCGTACGGCAGGTCCAGGTCGTCATGCACCACAACGATGCGTTCCACCGGCACCTTGTAGAACCGCGAAATTGAGACGATCGGCCCGCCGGAGGAGTTCATGTATGACTTGGGCTTGCCCAGTACGACCGGCGCTCCGGCCAACCGCCCTTCGACGACGTCGCAACGGCCCTTGTGCGCCTTGAACTTCCCGCCGACCCGCTCGGCCAGCAGGTCCACGACGAAAAAGCCGGCGTTGTGGCGGGTGCCGGCATAGCGAGGCCCGGGGTTCCCCAAGCCGACGATCAGAAATCGTTCGTCGGACATGAGTTGTCCCGGGCCGTCAGCTATGGCGATCTGGTTACTCGGTGCCCTCAGCAGCCGCATCAGCCGGAGCAGCCTCGACGGTCGGCACGACCTCGGTCGGCGCACCCTCGCCCTCAGCATCCATGGCTTCAGCCGTCGGCGCCTCTTGGATGATCAGCAGCACCTGCTCTGGGTCACCGGCAAGGGAGGAACCAGTCGGCAGTGCCAGATCCGCACCGGTGACCTGAGTTCCGATCGCCAGGCCGGCGATGCTGATCTCAATCTCGGTCGGCAGGTGGGTCGCCTCGGCCTCGACGCTCACCGAGGTGTGCTCCTGGGCAAGCAAACCACCGGGAACGATGTCGCCGGTGATCGTCAGCGGGACCTCGATCGTGACCTTCTCGCCTAGGCGCACCGCGAGCAGGTCGACGTGGTCGAACGTGCCCTTGATGGCGTGCCGCTGGATCGCCTTCGGGATGACGAGTTGCTCGCCACCGTCCAGATCTAGTGTCAGCAGCACGTTCGAACCGCCCTTGCGGATCGCGGTCGTGAACTCGCGGGCCGGCAACGAAACATGGCGCGGGTCGGCGCCGTGGCCGTAGATGACGGCCGGGATCTTGCCGGCGCGGCGGGTGCGGCGCGCACCGCCCTTGCCGAACTCGGATCGCGATTCGGCGGACAGACGGACCTCGGACACGGTGATACTCCCTGTAATTGCTGAGAAAACTCAGTTGTGGCTGACACAGTTTCGGCTGCGGTGGCCTCGGACACGGGACGCGCGTCGACGAGCGACACCGCGTCGATCACGGATGCTCGAACTGCCGAGCGCATCCCTCGCCGGGGCAACCCAATCAGCTTACCGGCTCCACGGCATCGCCGGTGACCGCCCCGGCACGACCGTTCAGATTCCCGCCGCCAACGCGAACATCACCTGCTGGCGGCGCGCTTGTACTGGTGCACCGACAGCGGAATGAAGACGGCCAGCAGGCCGACGATCCACAACAGCGTGTAGATCACCGAGTGGTGCATCGGCCACACGTCCGGTGGCGGCGACTTCGGGCTCGTGTTACCGAACAGTTGCCGTGCCGCCTGGGTGACCGAGGAGACCGGGTTCCAGTTGGCGATCGCCCGCAGCACGCTGGGGAAGTTCTGCGTCGGGACGAACGTATTCGCGATGAACGTCAGCGGGAAGATCACCATGAAGGAGGCGTTGTTGACGACCTCCGGGCTGGGCACGAGCAGACCGACCCAGGCCATGATCCATGAGACCGCGTAGGCGAAGGCCAGCAGCAGCAGGAAGCCAGCGATTGCCTCACCCACCGAGGAACGGATTCGCCAGCCGACGAGTAGCCCGGTGATCGACATGATGACGATGACCAGCACGTTGTTGGCCAGGTCGCTGGTCGTACGCCCGACCAACACGGCCGAACGCGAGATCGGCAGCGACCGGAACCGGTCGATGATGCCCTTCTGGATATCGTCCGCGAGCCCGGCACCGGTGATCGTGGCACCGAAGACCACGGTCTGGACGAAGATCCCGGGGATCAGGAACTCGCGATAGTTCAGGCCCGGGACGTGGATCGCACTGCCGAAGATGTAGGCGAACAGCAGGATGAACATGATCGGCGACAGGGTCGAGAAGACCAGCAGGTCCGGCACTCGCTTAATCTTGATCAAGTTCCGTTTGGCGACGATCGCCCCGTCGACAAGGGTCTTGCCGAATGTCTGTTGCACCGTTGCCGCTTTGAGCGCTGTCATGTTGTGGCCTTGCTGTGTGGGACGACTGGTTCGGCGTCGGACTCGGGTTCAGCTTCTGCGGCGGCGTGGCCAGTGAGGATCAGAAAGACGTCGTCCAACGTCGGCCGGCGCAGCGCGACGTCGAGCACCACGATGTCCTCGGCGTCCAAACGGCGCAGCGCCTCGGTCAGTACGCCGGCTCCCCCGCGCACCGGGACCGTCAGCTGTCGGGTGTGCGGCTCGACCACCACGTCGGCATCGGCAAGCTCGTGCAGCACCCGCTGCGCCCCGGCGATGTCAGCGTTCGTGCCGACGACGATCTGCACGCGCTCACCGCCGACCTGGGACTTCAGTTCGTCCGCGGTGCCGTGCGCGATCTCGCGTCCGTGGTCGATCACCAGGATGTCGTCGGCCAGCCGGTCCGCTTCTTCCAGGTACTGCGTCGTGAGCAACAGCGTGGTGCCGCCCTTGACCAGTTCGACGATGACCTCCCACATGTCCGTGCGACTGCGCGGGTCCAGGCCGGTGGTGGGCTCGTCCAGAAAGAGCACAGCCGGCGAGGCCACCAGCGCACCGGCGAGGTCCAGTCGCCGTCGCATGCCACCGGAGTAGGTCTTGACCGGACGGTCACCGGCATCGGCCAACGCGAACCGCTCGAGCAGTTCGCGGGCCCGCTCGCGGGAGGGCCGCCGCCCCAGCCCGTAGAGCCGGCCGACCATGTCCAGGTTTTCGAAGCCAGTCAGGTACTCGTCCACCGCTGCGTACTGGCCCGAAAGCCCGATGTTCGCCCGGACAGCTCCCGGGTTTTTGGCGACGTCGAAGCCGGCGACCTGCGCCGAGCCACCGTCCGCCTCCAGCAGCGTCGTCAGGATGCGTACGGCCGTCGTCTTGCCGGCCCCGTTCGGCCCGAGCACGCCGAGGACGGTGCCCTCGGGGACGGCGAGGTCGAGCCCGTCGAGCGCCCGGACCTTCCCGTACGTCTTGACGAGCCCGGTCGCCCGGATCACGTCTGTCATGGGTGTTCCTCCACAGTGGCTCAGTCGTTCGAAATACGTTCGCTCCGGGTGCTGACCTTAGGTGCCACCTGTGACAACGACCGAGCGGTTTTACGCGTGCCCAACGGATCCGGGGCCTGTCTCGTGACCGCGACAGCGGTGGGTAGCGCCGTGACAACCCAGTCACCGGTCGACAGCGGCTCTGCAGGCCTGCGCGAGCCTTGGCACGTCGTTGACCTCGATCGACAACTCAGTGCCAGATGACGCGCTTCAGATCTCGTGCACGTACCTGCATGGATCCGCCCTGTCCTACTTGCCGCCGATCAGGTGCGCTTTCTCGCCAAGGTTGCCGTGGGTGGGCTCGACAAGCCGACGCCAACCCGGCAGCGGCCGTGGTGGAATACCCGGATGAGCAGCGAGCAAGAGGCCGTCAACCGTCGTATGTTGCGAGCGCGGGACGCGATGGATCGCGCATATGGGCAGCCTCTAAATATCCGTACCCTGGCGGCGATCGCGTACGTTTCCGAGGCCCACTTCATCCGCACGTTTCGGGCGACCTTCGGCGAAACCCCACACCGTTACCTGCAGCGGCGCAGGGTGGAGCGCGCGATGTTCCTGCTGCGCATGACTGATCAACCCGTCACCGAGATCTGTATGGCGGTCGGTTTCTCGAGCTTAGGAACGTTCAGTCGGACGTTTCGGGTGATCGTCGGCCGGTCCCCCTCGGTCTTCCGGGCACAACGTGTCGTGTTGGTTGCACCGACCTGCTTTTCGATGAGCTGGTCCAGACCGAGCAGTTTCGGAGAAGCGACTGCTCTCGGCTGAG
>JBDTDN010000350.1:0-4572 GCA_039923055.1 Jatrophihabitantaceae bacterium | reverse complement strand
CGCCTGCCGCCGCGTTGGCTGATTCGGTGGTGGGGTTGCTTGGCGGGCACGTTGCTCAGGAAGGTGACCGCGGGCTGGACCACGGAGCGTACGTACCGCTCGTGGAGATGTTCCCCGATGCCGACATCCCGGTGTTGCAGTTGTCGATGCCGACGCTAGATCCGGCAACCCTGTTCGACATCGGCGCAGCGCTGGCGCCGCTGCGGGACGAAGACGTGCTGATCATCGGCAGCGGCTTCACCACCCACAACCTCGGCATGATTGACCTGAGCGCCGGATGGGACCAACCTGCACCGGCCTGGTCCCTAGAGTTCGACGCGTGGGCCGAGCAGGCGATGGCCGCGCACGACGTCGATGCCCTTCTCGATTTCCTGGCAAAGGCACCTGCAGGCCACCTCGCCCACCCACGCACCGAACATTTCGCGCCGCTATTCGTTGCGCTGGGCGCGGCTCAGCAGGCAGGATCCCGGTCGGTGATCGACGGTTTCTGGGGCGGTCTGTCCAAGCGCAGTTGGCAGCTCGACTGACGATGACGATCCCATGAGAACCGAAGCCAGCCGACACGAGTACGGCACCCACCCAGCGCAGTTCGGCGAGCTGTACCGGCCGGCAGGTCCTGCCACTCGCCGTGGAACGGTCGTCGTGCTCCACGGCGGGTTCTGGCGCGCGCGTTACGACCTGTCGCTCGGGCGTCCGCTAGCCCATGATCTGTGCTCGCGCGGATACACGGTGTGGAATCTGGAGTACCGGCGCGTCGGTATCGGCGGCGGCTGGCCGGAAACCTACGACGATGTCGCCGCGGGTATCGACCTGCTGGCGCACTTGGACGTCGATACCACCGCGGTCACCGCGATCGGCCACTCCGCCGGTGGACAACTCGCCGTCTGGGCGGCGGGCCGCAGCGGCGCAGGGGTCGAGATCACGGCAGTGGTGTCCCAGGCGGGCGTGCTCGATCTCACGACCGCGGCCACCACCGGCGTCGGCCGGACCGCCGTGCCGGACCTGCTCGGCGGCCTGCCCTCGGACGTCCCGGACCGGTACGCCGCCACCGACCCGATCGGCCGGCTACCACTGCGCGCGACGGTGCTGTGCCTGCACGCGCGCGCCGACAACGAAGTCCCGTTCGCACAGAGCACCGCGTTCGTCGAGTCAGCGACCAGCACTGGCGGTACGGCCTACCTGCAGCAGACCTCCGGTGATCACTACTCACTCATCGATCCGGCATCGACCGACTGGGCCGTTGTCCTCGACGCGCTGCCTGAGCTGCTCAGGTCGTAACTGCGTAGATCGGTGCGTCGGGCGCGATGTCGTGGACGGCCGCTGCCCCGACAGCATCTCTCGCGTCATCGCCGCACACGAGCGCGGCCTCCAACCCGAGCGCGCCGGAGGACACCGCCATCGCGACCGCGACCTGCAACGCGGTCAGGTTTAGCGACGCCAACTCGACCGACGCCGCGACGTAGGTACGTCCGTCGGTGTCGCGAACCGCAGCCCCTTGCACGGCTCGGGTCCGAGCGCGTGCCGAGCGCGCCAGCGTGAGCAGCTTGAGGTCCTCAGGATCAGTCGGTGTCGTCATGCGGGCTCGTTCTCCTCGCGGTCTTGGGTGTGCTGTCGGAGGGCGTGCTCGTCCGAGTGCATCCGTCGCACCAGGACCGTGTCGATCCGGTTGCGCCGTCCACCGGCATTCTCGGCGATCAGCTCCAGACCATAGGCACGGGCATGCGCGCCCGGGATCGGCACGCGGCCCAACACGTCCGCGAGCAGGCCGCCGACCGTCTCGACATCCTCATTGTCCGGCAGTTCGACGTCGAACAGTTCGGCCAGGTCTTCGACCGCAAGCCGCGCCGCCACCCGCGCGGTGTCCTCGTCCAGCCTCTCGATCGGTGCGCGCTCGTCGTCGTACTCGTCAGTGATCTCCCCGACGATCTCCTCGAGAATGTCCTCGATCGTGACCAGTCCGGCTGTACCGCCGTACTCGTCGATCACGATCGCCATGTGGGTGCGCCGGGCCTGCATCTCGCGCAGCAGTTCGTCGACGGGTTTGTACTCCGGCACGAACTCGGCAGGTCGCATGACGGCCTCGACCAGCGCATCGGCGGCGTGCTCCGCATCCTGCGCATGCCGGGCCAGGTCTTTGAGGTAGACGATGCCCAGCACGTCGTCCGCGTTCTCGCCGATGACCGGGATCCGCGAGAAACCGCTGCGCAGGGCGAGCGCCAGACCCTGCGGGACGCTCTTGCCCCTCGCGATCCAGACGATCTCGGTCCGGGGCACCATTACCTCACGCACAATCGTGTCGCCAAGATCGAAGACGGACTGGATCATCTGCCGCTCATCGTGCTCGACCACACCGCGTTCTTCTGCCATGTCGACCAGTTCACGTAGTTCGACCTCGGAGGAGAACGGTCCCTCCCGAAACCCACGGCCAGGGGTGATCGCGTTGCCGAGCAGGATCAGCACCGAAGCCAACGGACCGAACAACCGGCCGAGCAACCGCACCGAGCCCGCACCGGCAAGTGCAACCGCGTTCGGGTGCTGGCGGCCCAGGGTGCGCGGACCGACTCCGACCACGGCGTAGGAGATGACGACCATCACTACGACGGTGAGCAGTGGTACCGGCCACCGCGTGCCGAACTGCGTCCGGGCCAGGACCGCGATCAGGACCGTGGCCGTCAGCTCACAGGCGACCCGAAGCAGTAGCAGCAGGTTCGTGTAGCGGGCTCGGTCGGCGAGAATTGCCTGCAGCGACTTCGCGCCGGTGCGTTCCTCACGCAGGAACTGATCGACGCGCGCGACCGATACCCGGGCCAGCGCAGAGTCGACACAGGAAAACAGCCCGCCCAGCGGGATCAGGCAGATCGCGACGATGAGCACGATCACGTCGGCACTGGTCACGGCGTGTCGCGAACCTCGCCAGCGGTCCCGGGCAGCGGCGCGCGGATCGGACCGACACCACTGTGTGCGGCCCAGTCATGGACCAGCCGCGACTGAAGCTCGAACATCTCCCGCTCCTCGTCCGGATCGCCGTGGTCGTAGCCGAGCAGGTGCAAGATGCCGTGCGTGCACAGCAGATGCAGTTCGGCCGCCACCGAATGCCCTGCTGAGGCCGCCTGATCGGCCGCGACCGCCGGGCAGAGCACGACGTCGCCGAGCATCGCCTGACTGATTCCCTCATCGGTCGGCGGCGGCGCGGACGGGTCGGTCCGCTCCAACGGCGCGTCCGCCCCGTCCATCGGAAAGGCCATCACATCCGTCGGGCCGGGCAGATCCATCCACTGCACGTGCAGCGCAGCCATCGCGTTGACGTCCAGCAGCACGACCGACAACTCGGCCAGCGGATTGATACCCATCGCGTCCAGCACGAACCGTCCGAGCCGGGTAAGCGCGACCTCATCGACCTCGACACCCGACTCGTTGTTGATCTCGATGGACATAGGTCAGCGCCGCGGCTTCGCGCGATGCGTCTGGATGTGCTGCTCCTCGTGGGCGTCCCAGCGCTCGTAGGCGTCGACGATCTCACCGACCAGACGGTGCCGGACGACGTCGGTCGAGGTCAGGTAGGAGAACTGGACGTCCTCGAGTTCGCCCAGGATGTCGCGAACCACCTTCAGGCCGCTCCTGGTGCCGCCCGGTAGATCGATCTGGGTGATGTCGCCGGTCACCACGATCCTGGAGCCGAAACCCAGCCGGGTGAGGAACATCTTCATCTGTTCGGCGGTGGTGTTCTGCGCTTCGTCAAGGATGATGAACGCATCATTCAAGGTCCGGCCCCGCATGTACCCGAGCGGCGCGATCTCGATGGTGCCCGCCTGGGTCAGCCGTGGGATCGACTCCGGGTCGACCATGTCGTGCAAGGCGTCCAGTAGTGGTCGCAGGTACGGATCGATCTTGTCGTACAGGGTGCCGGGCAGGAACCCGAGCCGCTCGCCGGCCTCCACGGCCGGCCGGGTCAGGATGATCCGACTGACCTGCTTGGCTTGTAACGCCTGCACGGCCTTGGCGACTGCGAGGTACGTCTTTCCGGTGCCGGCGGGGCCGATGCCAAACACGATCGTGTGCTGGTCGATCGCATCGACGTACCGCTTCTGATTCAGCGTCTTCGGACGGATCGTCTTGCCGCGCCGGGACAAGATGTCCAGCGTCAACACCTCTGCCGGCCGCTCGCCCGACCCCGCGCTCAGCATCCCGAGCGTGCGGCTGATGACGTCTGCACTCAACTGCTGACCACTGCTGATCAGGGCGAGCAGTTCTTCGATCAGCCGCACTGCGATCGCGTTGTCCGCGGGATCGCCGGTGATAGTGATCTCGTTGCCACGCACGTGGATGTCGCTGTCCAGGCTGCGCTCCAGGATGCGGAGCAACTCATCACTTGCGCCCAGTAGGGACACCATCGACTGATCGACGGGCACGACGACTGAGGTGGCGATGCGACCGGTGCTCGGAGTGGGATCGGACAAGTTGCGCTCTCTGGTAGGCCGACTGGTGCTTCTGAGACTACCGGCGCCCGTGCACCGATTGTGCAATTTCTACACCCGTCACCGGTGTCAGCGTTGCACAATCGGTCAGCCGGGG
>JBDTDN010000349.1:0-5494 GCA_039923055.1 Jatrophihabitantaceae bacterium | reverse complement strand
CGGCTGGACGGGCTGGTCAACATCGGTGTCGACGAGGTCAGCTACAAGCGCCACCACCACTACCTGACCCTGGTCACCGACCACGACGCGAAGAAGATCGTGTGGGGCGCCGAAGGCAAAGACACCGCCACCCTGAACCAGTTCTTCACCGAACTCGGCGAGCAGCGCACCGACCGGTTGGCTGCGGTGAGCATGGACATGGGTGCCGCGTTCAACAAGTCCGTGCGTGAGCACGCCCCCAAAGCGACCCGCTGCATCGATCCGTTCCACGCCGTCAAACTCGTCACGGACGCACTGGACGTGGTCCGCCGCCACACCTGGAACCAGCTGCGTCAGCTCGGCGATCAGGACGCGGCGAAGAAGTTCAAGGGCGCCCGCTGGTGCCTACTCAAACGCCCGGACAACCTCACCGACGACCAGTCAGCCACCCTGCGCCAGCTGCGCCGTCGAGGCGGGGAACTATGGCGCGCCTACAGCCTCAAAGAAGCCTTCCGAGCCATCTTCGACGGCGACCTGGACCCCGACCAGACCGCCGAACTGATCGACCGGTGGATCAGCAAAGCCAGCCGCTCCCGACTGGCCCCGTTCCTCAAGGTCGCCAAGACCATCCGCCGACACCGAGACGGCATCCTCGCCGCCATCCGACTAAAGATCAACAACGGCCGGGCCGAAGGCCTGAACAACCACGTCCGCCTGATCACCCGACGCGCCTACGGCTTCCACTCACCCCAAGCCGCACTCGCACTGATCATGCTCTCCTGCGGCCCCATCGAACTCCAGTTGCCACACGAACGATCACCAGGATGACCCACACTCATGCCGGGAGAGCCAGTTTTCAGCGACGAGGGCATCACAGTGTTGCGCAGTCCGCCGCGGGCACCGAAGGGCAACGCGTACGCGGAACGATGGGTCGGCACCGGTCGTTACAACAGCTTCCGCCCATCGCAGACGTCGACATCGGGGCCGACTGCGAGGGAGTTCTCGAGCGGACCGAGATCCTCGGTGGAGTGATCAACGAATACCGTCACGCCGCTTGAACTGATGGTCGAACGCGGCGGCTGAGATTGTTGAGCCCCACAAGGTGTGTATCCACATCGTGCGAGAGCGTCTGCTTGCCGCCTGGGCAGCGCTTTCAGGGTAAGCTCACAATGATTTTATGTCGCGTCGACGGGGGTTCGGCTTTTGAGTTTCACCGGCGGACAAGT
Organism: Jatrophihabitantaceae bacterium; assembly: GCA_039923055.1. Classification (GTDB taxonomy): domain Bacteria; phylum Actinomycetota; class Actinomycetes; order Mycobacteriales; family Jatrophihabitantaceae; genus DASXYU01. Next base: position 4,289 of record JBDTDN010000349.1, on the reverse strand, counting down.
GCCTGGGAGGCAAATAGACTCCGTGTTCGACGAGCCGGAAACGGCAGCCGTGACACCCAACGCCGAGTTGTTTGCCGGCCGATTCGACGTGCAACGTCAGTTGAAGAGTGGAAATGGCGTCGAAACGCTACTCGCGGTCGACGTCCTCAGCGGGACCGTGGTGGTCCTGAAGGTGATCGATCTCGCGGCCGTTCAACTGGCCGCGCGGATGCGGTTCGATCATGAGACGCGGGTCCTACGTGAACTCAGCGGGGTCGGACTGTGCAGGTTGTACGAGGCTGGTCAGTCCGGCGACCGACTCTTCCTGGCCCAGCCATTCCTTCCCGGTCAGACGCTCGAACAGATTCTGCGCGCCGGCCCGCTCAGTGTCGCAGCGACCCTGCGGGTCGGGATCGACGTGGCGAGCGGGCTGGAAATGGCACACGGCGCGGGCATCTGTCATCGCGACGTCAAGCCGGCCAACATCATCGTCGATGGCAACGATCCGATACGCGCCATCACGCTCATTGATTTCGGGTTTGCGCGTAGTCCGTCGTTGGACACGCCGGTCCGAGACGACCTCGTGGGCACCGTTCGCTATCTCGCACCGGAGTCGGCAGGCCTGATGGCCGTGCCTGCCGACGAGCGCTCGGACCTCTACGCAGTAGGCGTGGTGTTGTTTGAATGCCTCACCGGACGCCCGTTGTTTCCGGGCGCCACCGTGGGGGAAATGCTCCGCCAGCACTTGAGTATGGCTGTACCGGATCTGCGAACACTCGGCGTCACGGTGCCACGATCGGTCGAGGAGTTGGTTCGGCGACTGCTACGCAAGGATCCTGCCGAGCGTTACCAGTCCGCCGCTGGGCTAGCGGCGGATCTGAGCGAACTTCTACGGGCGATCGAAGCGGGCGAGAGTGATCCGCCGCTCGCAATCGGCCGCCACGACCAGCGCTCCAGCCTCACGGACCCGAGCTTTGTCGGCCGCTACGCGGAGGCAGAGCTGCTCATGACGCTGGTTGGCGGACTCTCCGCGGATTCGACCGGCCTAGTGCTGTTGGAGGCGGATTCAGGTGGTGGCAAGAGTCGTGTGCTCACGGAGATCGCTCAACGGGCGACCGAGGGCGGTGCCATGGTCATGCGAGGGCAGGGGATTGCGCACGCTGGTAATCGTCCCTTTGCGATTCTGGACGGTGTAGCCCAGGACATCGTCGAAAGGATCGAGCATGACGCCGCTGCGTGCCAGTCGCTGAACGTCGATCTGAACGATGTCGCGCCAGCAGTGGTGAGGGCACTCCCGGCGCTGAACGGGATTCTGGCGGTCAGCGACCACCAGAATACTGGGCCGGAGGAGTTCGGCGAGATGCGCAGCATTGTCGGCCTGCGCCGCCTGCTCGGCTGGGTCGCTTCGCGTTATCGACCCGTTGTACTGCTTCTTGACGACTGCCAGTGGGCGGACGCGCTTACCGTCCGCTTGCTTGCTGAGCTGTTTTCCGGCGGGGATGCGCCATCGCATCTTGGCGTGATCGCGGCATTCCGATCAGAGGAGGTGCCGGCAGACCATCCGTTGCGCGCAATTGCTGGTAGTCAGCCGCTGACGCTGGGTCCGCTGTCTGCCGACTCGATGACGCAGCTTGCTGAATCGATGGCCGGCCCACTCCCGGTCCAGGTCCTTGATGTTGTCGTCCGCCTCGCGGACGGCAATCCATTCATCGGAGCCGCAGTGCTCCGTGGTCTCGTCGAGTCCGGTGCGCTGCACGCTACTTCGGACGGATGGCGCGTCGAGGATGCAAAGCTTCAGGATGTCCAAGCCGCTCGACGGTCCGCGGCGTTCCTTGTCCAGCGACTCGAACTCCTGTCAGCGCCGGCGTTGTCGCTGCTTTCCGCCGGCGCTGTGCTCGGCAAGCACTTCGACATCGCGGCAGCGGTAGCCATCACCTATGAAGATATCCAGACGGCTGAGGTCATTGCCGACGCCAGACGACGGCGACTGATCTGGATCGATGAACGTACCGGCCGATGCAGCTTCTTCCACGACAAGATCCGTGAAGCACTTCTGGCCCGTCTGACCGACGAGCAACGAGCACAATTGCACGCGCGCGCTGCGGACGTTCTGCTCGGACAGCCCGGAGTCGAAGACTCTGAATTGCTCTTCGACCTCGCCTACCACCTTGACGCCGGCGGCCGAACGGCCGAAGCCCTGCCATACGCGCTCGCAGCCGCGGAACGTGCGAGATCGCGGTATGCGCTGGACGTCGCGGTGGCGCACTACCGCATGGCGCGGCGTGCGGTGGCCAATGCAGATCGTGACACTCGGGTCGGGATCGTCGAGGGGCTCGGCGACGTGTTGGCTCTGCAAGGCCGATACGGGGAGGCAGGTCGGTGCCTGTCCGAGGCGAGATCTATTGTCCGCGATCAGTCCCACGGTGCTGCGCTGGACGGCAAGCTCGGTGCGCTGGCGTTCAAGCAGGGCGATATTTCGAAGGCGAAGCGGCATCTGGAAGGGGCTTTGACACTCTTGGGTCGGCGCATCCCGCGACGCCAACCGATAGTGCTCACATTCCTGGCATGGGAGTTACTCGTTCAGCTGACGCACTCGATGTTTCCGCGGCTGACAACCGGTCACAGATCCACCGAACGTCGCGAAGATGACTTTCTGGCGATGCGGCTCTACAGCAGGCTCGCGTACGTCTACTGGTTCCACAGCGGCAAAATAGCGTGCGCGTGGGTCCATCTGCGAGGTCTCAACCTTGCCGAACGGTACCCGCCTTCCGCCGAATTGGGACAGGCCTGCTCCGAACACGCACCGGTCATGACCATGCTGCCCTGGTACCGACGCGGCGTTGCGTACGCACAGCGGTCGCTCGAGATCCGTCGGGGTCTGGAGGACGTGTGGGGCGAGGGTCAGAGCTACGGGTTCACCGGTGTCGTCCACTACGCAGCATCTGACTTCAAGAAGTCGAGCGCAGCGTGTCTGGAGGCGATCCGCCTGCTTGATCAGACCGGTGATAAGTGGGAGGTCAACACTGCACGGTGGAACCTCGCGCTGTGCGAGCTTCGTACGGGTGAGCTCACGAGTGCGGCGGACATTGCACACCGAGTCTTCCTCAGCGCAAGCTCGATCGGGGACAAGGCCGCGGCAGGGATTGCGCTGAGTGTGTGGACTCGGGCTGTCGATGGGCGAATCGCCGGTGCCTTGATTGCCGAACAACTCGCGACAGCCGGCGGGGATGCGCAGACTACAGCCGAACTGCATTTGGCTGCGGCGTTGTCCAGCCGAAACGACGGCGATCTCCAGGCCGCGTCGGCAGGGCTCCGCGCGGCCATGGCGACTGTCAAGCGAGCTGGTCTTCGACAGGAGTACATCGCGCCTATCTATCCGTGGTTCGCGACCGTCCAGCGGCAGATATTGCAGACGAGCCCGCAACACAACCCCAAGCTTCGGCGCGCGCGCTTGCGTGAATGCAAGCGCGCTGTGCGTGCGGCCAGATGGTGGTCGGCGCCCTATCGCAACAACGCGCCGCACACGCTGCGGGAGGCGGGTCTGCTCGCATCGTTGCGCGGACACCCGCGTCGGGCGAGGCGCTTGCTCGGCCGGAGCGTGCAGCTCGCTGAACATCAGGGCGCCGCGTACGAGGCTGCCCTCTCCCGGCTCGCGAGTGCGGAGATCGCGAATGCACACGGTCAGTCGGAGGGCCCGTTGAACCAGGCGCGGGCAGCGGTACTTGGCTTTGCAGTTGTCGAGCAAGCCCCTGACTCGATCGAGCCGATACCGACGATCTCGCTTTTTGATCGCTTCGCGTCGTTGCTCAAGGTTGGTCACACGATTGCCGCCGCGACGACCCATCCTGCCCTTGAGGCCGCGATCCGCGAATCGGCGTTGACCTTGTTGCGGGCGGAGCGATGTCATCTGATTCCCGTCGGTGCATTCCTCCATGAGCCACTCACAACTCAGTCCGGCGAAATCCTTGACGGCGTCAGCCACCAGTTGGTCACAAGTGCCATCGACGCAGGTAAGGCGATAGCCGCCCAGAACGAGCTGGTGGACCTGAACGAGAGCCTGCTGCTCTCGGGGATCAGATCGGCAATCGCGGCACCGATCATCCTGCAGGGTAAGGCGATCACTTGCCTGTATGCGACGCACAGCCAGATTGGCGAGCTATTCGGTGAGGAGGATCTCCAGCTGGCGGACTTCATTGCGACGCTTGGCGGTGCGGCCTTCGAACACTTGGCCGGTAGCGAGACCCGCTTTCGTTCCCTGGCTCAGAATTCGAGTGACGTCATAACGTTGCTCGACCGTGCGGGGGTAGTCA
>JBDTDN010000348.1:0-2575 GCA_039923055.1 Jatrophihabitantaceae bacterium | reverse complement strand
GCCGAGCAGGGCCAAGGTGGCAACGATGGCGACGAGGAACTGCACGAATACCGGACCTCCGAACGCCGCCGTGACAGCCGCCGCCGCCGCGCCGCCGGCGAACATGACCAAGACCAGCGTCAGCGTCGCCGTCTCCGCAGCAGCGAGGACTCCGGACGCAATCAACCAGATCAACCAGGCGGGCATGACACCATCGTGCCAGCCTCGTTCAACCTGTCGTGACGAAATCAATCAATTGCTCCACCGCTCCCAGCAACGGCACCTCGACATCGGCGAAGGAGTTCACGCTGGCGAGCACCCGACGCCACATCTCCCGGGGTTCGCTCACCTGCAGCGCCGAGCAGATACCGGTCTTCCAATCGGTGCCGCGCGGGACCACCGGCCAGGCACCGATGCCGAGCGCAGTCGGCTTCACGGCCTGCCAGATGTCGACGTACGGGTGACCGGTGACCAACACGTTGTCTGCGACCCCGGACGTCCGCAAGCCATCGACGATCCGGCTCTCCTTGCTGCCGGCGACCAAATGGTCGACCAGCACGCCGATCCGTCGCTGCGGGGTCGGCGCGAAGGCCCGAACGTGGCTGACCAGTTCGTCGATACCGTCCAGCGGTTCGACGACTACACCTTCGACACGCAGGTCATCGCCCCAGATCCGTTCCAGCAGTGCCGCATCGTGAATGCCCTCGACCCAGATCCGACTCCCCCGAGCGACCCGCGCCTTCAGATCGGGCACGGCGTACGACCCCGACGCGGTCCTGGCACGTGCCCCTGCTGCTTTCGCCCGGACGTCCGGACGGACCAGCGTGACGATCTTGCCGTCCACCATGAACCAGGCAGGAAGTAGTGGGAAGACTCTGCGTTTGCCGTGCCGGTCCTCCAGCGTGACGGTGTCGCGCTTCTCGCCGCTGTCGACCGCGCGGCCGAGTTCGACGATTGCGCCGCAGAACCCGCCATCCGCGGTCTCTACGACCAGGTCCATTTCGGCCTGGATCTCCGGGACGCTGCGGCGATTGACGCTCGGTTGGGCCAACACGTCGTAGTAGTCAGGCACGTTGACCGATGGTAGGCCCCCAATGGCGCTCTACCCTGGAGGTCGTGATTCTGCGTTCCGGTGTCCTTGCCGTCTGGTGCAATGCCTGGCTGGCCGGACATTGCGGCGCCAGCGAGGTCATCGGCGCAGTCACGGGTTCAGATGCGCCGCACCAGGTCGGCGGGTTAGCGGAGTTCGACGTGGAGTTGGTGCCGCTTCGCGAGGTCCTCATCACCTGGCGGCGCTCCGGCGACCCGGTTCGTGTCGTGCTTCCCGTCGCAGGCGACGTACGCGGCCTACCGGGGCCGGCGCCGTTCCGCAGCGCCGCTCTGGAGACCGGCGAAACCGTCTACGGCGGCGGCATAGCGATCGTGCCCCAGGTGATCACGCACACTCCCAGTAGTGCGTCCCCGACCGTGCTGTGGCACGCATTCGAGATCGAACCCGCACCGACCGACCACCTACAACTCAGCGAGGCGCAGTACGAGTTGACGACCGCAATCCGCGAGGCAGCAACCGCGCTGTCCGCGGCGGACGTCGCCGGCCGGATCGAGGACATCAGCGACGCGCTACGCGATGTCCGGCGCGCTGGTGAACACCTGCGACTACCGCCGCGCTTCCCGTCGCCCGCCGTCGCACTTGTGGCGCAGGCGGAGCGGTTGCACGCCGTCCTGCAGATCGCGCTGTCCGATCCCACCGGCGGCGCCGTGGACCGAACGGGCATCGCTGCCCGCGCCGAAGGGCTGCGGCCGCTGGTCACCGCCGTGCGCCGTGCCCGGATCGCCGGTTACAACGCGCTGATCGAATAGCTCGGCCCGCGATCGAGGACGGTTATCCTGCGCACGTGCGTCATGCCCGGTCGGCCGTCCTCGCCATGGCGGTGCTGGCTCTCGGCCTGCCCTTCTACCTGGCGGTGTTCCCGAACGATCTGGGCGTCTATCTGTCAGCCGGTCACGCCGTCCGGCACTCGCTGGACATCTACAGCTTCCAACCCTGGAAGTACGGTTTCACCTACCCGCCCTTTCCTGCACTGATCGCTGTGCTGCCCAGTCTGCTGTCCCGATGGGTTGCCGTGGGCGCGATGGCGCTGGTCTCGCTCTACGCGCTGTACGTACTGATCGAGCGGTCGGCACCGGGCCTGGTCCGTCGCGCACTTGCGTCATGGCCCGCCCTGATCGCCCTGCTGTCGCTGATCGCGTGCGAACCGTCGCGGATCACGCTCTGGAACGGGCAGGTGAATCTGATCCTGGCGGCGTTGGTACTCATCGATCTGCAACGATCGGTCGCCTCCCGATCTCGCGGCGTCCTGATCGGGTTGTGTGCGGGCGTGAAGCTGACACCCGGCCTGTTCATCATCTACCTGCTCGTTCGGCGGCAGTACCGTTCCGCCGCGACCGCGGTCGGCGCGTTCGCCGCGAGCATCGGGCTGAGTTGGATAGTGCTGCCGCACGAATCGCGCAAGTACTGGACGGATTACCTGTTCAACACCGGCCGGATCGGCGATCTCGGCAACAACGGTAACCAATCGCTGCGGGCGGTGACGGC
>JBDTDN010000347.1:0-10182 GCA_039923055.1 Jatrophihabitantaceae bacterium | reverse complement strand
GGTGCCCGGCCGCCGACACCGCCATCCCGGGCACCGCGCTGCTGCGCCAACAAGCGATCCGACTGCTGCCCCACGTCGCTGTCGGCACCACCGGCAAACCCGACCAGATCAGCACCGCCCCGGTCAGCCTGGTCAACATCCAGACGATCCTCTGGGCCCAGACCACGCCAACGCGCGACCTCGGCCACGTCATCATTCTCGGCCAACCGGTCCACTTGCGCATCACCCTCGCCCACGCCGACTGGAACTTCGGCGACGGCACCACCGACACGACCACCCGTGCCGGCAAGGTCTACGACGAAGGCACCGACCCTTGCGCCACCGTTCGCTGCCCGGACTACTTCGGGCACGTCTACTCCCGTACCGGCAGCACCACCGTCAAGCTCGCGATCACCTGGACCGGCAGTTACTCCCTCGACGGCGCGCACTACCAACCTATCGGCGGCGGTGACATTACCGGTCCAGCAACCGCCGCAACCCTCACCCTGCGCCAGGCCCATGGCGTCCTTGTCAGACCACCGCACTGAAGCGACCCCCGCACTGAAGCGACCTCAGGCGTCCTCGGGCTTGGCGTCGATGCCGGCTTCCTTGCGTTGCAGCGCGGTGATCGGGGCGGGCGCCTCGGTCAGCGGGTCGAACCCGCCACCGGACTTCGGGAACGCGATCACGTCACGGATCGAATCCGCACCCGACAGCAGCGCACAGATCCGGTCCCAGCCCAGCGCGATCCCGCCGTGCGGCGGGGCACCGAAGCTGAACGCATCGAGCAGGAACCCGAACTTCTCCCGGGACTCCTCCTCGGCCAGCCCCATGACCGCGAACACCCGCTCCTGAATGTCACGGCGGTGGATACGGATCGAACCGCCACCGATCTCGTTGCCGTTACAGACGATGTCGTACGCGTAGGCGAGCGCGGACCCTGGATCGGTGTCGAAGGTATCGATCGACTCCGGCTTGGGCGAGGTGAAGGCGTGATGCACCGCGGTCCAGGCGCCCGCACCTACCGCGACATCCCCGCTCGCGACGGCCTCGGACGACGGCTCGAACAGCGGCGCGTCCACGATCCAGACGAATGCCCACTGCGAGTCGTCGATCAGACCGCCACGGCGGGCAATCTCGTTGCGCGCGGCACCGAGCAGGGCCCGCGACGACTTCACGGCACCGGCGGCGAAGAAGACGCAGTCGCCCGGTTTCGCACCGACGTGGGCCGCGATCCCGACCCGCTCGGCGTCGGACAAGTTCTTGGCGACGGGACCGCCCAACTCGCCGTCCTCGCCGACCAGGATGTACGCGAGCCCACGTGCGCCGCGCTGCTTGGCCCACTCCTGCCACGCATCCAATTGCTTGCGCGGCTGGGACGCGCCGCCGGCCATCACGACCGCACCGACGTACTCGGACTGGAAGACCCGGAACGGGGTTTCAGCGAAGAAGTCGGTGCACTCGGTGAGTTCGAGATCAAAACGCAGGTCCGGCTTGTCGCTGCCGTAGCGACGCATCGCCTCGGCGTAGGTCATCCGCGGAATCGGCGTACTGATCTCGTACCCGATCAACGCCCAGAGCGCCTTGAGCACGTCCTCGCCGAGCGCGATGATGTCGTCCTGGTCGACGAAGCTCATCTCGATGTCCAGCTGGGTGAACTCCGGCTGGCGATCGGCGCGGAAGTCCTCGTCGCGATAACAGCGAGCGATCTGGAAGTACCGCTCCATGCCGGCGACCATCAGCAACTGCTTGAACAACTGTGGCGACTGCGGCAGCGCGTACCAACTGCCCGGCCGCAGCCGCGCCGGAACCAGGAAGTCACGGGCGCCCTCGGGCGTGGACCGGGTCAGCGTCGGCGTCTCGATCTCGATGAAGTTGTGCTCATACAAGACGTCGCGAGCCGCACGATTCACTTTGCTGCGCAGGCGGATTGCCGCACCGGGGCCGGGGCGACGAAGGTCCAGGTAGCGGTACTTGAGCCGTGCTTCCTCGCCGACCTCGGAGTGTTCATCCACCTGGAACGGTAGCGCGGCGGCCTCGTTGAGGACCTCCAGCGACGACGCGACAACCTCGATCTCACCGGTGGCGATGGCCGGGTTGACATTGCCGTCCGGTCGCAGCCGCACCTCACCGATGACCACCACCACCCACTCGTTACGCAGGTCATGCGCGGTGTCCTCAGAGCGCAACACCACCTGCGCCGCACCGGACGCATCGCGCAGGTCGATGAACGTCACGCCGCCGTGGTCACGACGGGTGGCCACCCAGCCGGCGAGGGTAACGGTCTGGCCGGCGTGGGACGCGCGGAGCGCCCCCGCCTCGTGCGTGCGAATCAACGTCGTACCCTTCTTCGTCTCGTTGATCAACTGCGGATTGTGGTCGTCAGGTGACCACTATTTGCTGTTGATCACGAGGACTGGCTGATCACCTGCGGTCGCAGGTCGATGTCGGGAGGCGACCAGGCCGAGGGGTCCGCCCCGACCTGCTCGCCGGATCGAATGTCCTTCACCTCGTGCGTACCGTCCTCGGACGGGAACCAGACGTACGGGATTCCGCGTCGCTCGGCGTAACGGATCTGCTTGCCGAACTTGGCCGCGTCCGGCGATACCTCGCAGGCGATTCCCCGCTGCCGGAGCGTATCGGCAATTGCTGTGCTGCGCGTCCGGCCAGCCTCGTCCGCCACCGACACCAGCACCACCGACGGAACGGGGCGGCTGACCGTGATTACCCCGTCCGAGAGCAGGGGTATCAGTGTGCGCGAGACGCCGAAGGAGACCCCCACCCCTGGATAGGTCGATTTGCCGTCCGAGGCCAGCGCGTCATAGCGTCCGCCGCCACCCACGGACTTCAGCCGCTCGTACCCGGCCATGAAGATCTCGACCACGGTGCCGGTGTAGTAATCCAGCCCGCGCGCGATGCGCAGGTTCGCCTGCACGCTCACGCGCCGCCGGTCACCGATCGAGCATCCCTCGACCACGGCGGCCAGTTCGGTCAGGCCGACGTCGAGCAGGTCGTCATGCACGCCCAGAGCTCGAACCCGGTCGACAAAGGAGGTGTCGTTCACCCTGATCGTGGCCAATTCCAGGCAGCGACCCGCCTGCTCGATCGTGGCTCCCGCATCGGACACCAACAGCTCGACCACCTTGTCGGCGGGCAGCTTGTCGAGCTTGTCGATGGTCCGGATCGCGGCGGTGATGTCCGGCAGGCCGAGGCCACGGTAGAAACCCTGGATCAGCTTGCGGTTGTTGAACTGGAACGACAGCGGCGGCAGCGGGAGCGCGTCGAGCGCCTCGACCATCACCCGCATGACCTCGATGTCGTGGTGGAAGGCGAGCACGTCACGCCCGACGATGTCTACGTCGGCCTGGGTGAACTGCCGGTAGCGGCCCTCCTGGGGGCGCTCCCCGCGCCACGCCGGCTGGATTTGATAGCGGCGGAACGGGAACTGCAGGTGAGCTGCGTTCTCCAGTACGTAGCGGGCGAACGGCACGGTGAGGTCGAAATGTAGGCCGAGGCCGGTGTCCCCCGCGCCCTCGTCGGCCTGCAGCCGGCGCAGCAGGTAGATCTCCTTGTCGATCTCCCCGCCCTTGGCCAGGCGGTCGAGCGGCTCGGCCACCCGCGGCTCGATGTTGGCGAATCCGTGCAGGCCGAAGGTGTGCCGCAACTGGTCGATGATCGCGAGTTCGGCGAACCGCTCAGCGGGAAGCAGTTCCGGGAAGCCGGACAACGAGGTGACGGGCACTTAGATCCCCTGCAGGTAGGGGTTGGTGGCGCGCTCGCGCTCGATCGTGGTGCCGGGGCCGTGACCGGGCAGCACCTGCGTCGCGTCGTCCATCGGCCAGATCACCTCGCGCAGCGAGCGCTGCATGTCGGCCATCGAGCCGCCGGGCAGGTCTACGCGGCCGATCGACCCGGCGAACAGCACGTCGCCGGCGAACAGGATCGGGTCGTCGGCGTCGGCGAGGTCGAAGACGACCGATCCGGCGGAGTGACCCGGCGCATGGCGCACGCCGAAGTTCAGGCCGGCGATGGCGATCTTCTGCCCGTCGCTCAGTTCGCGGACGTCGTCCGGCTCGGCGAAGGTGAGGCTGCCGAACAGGGGGGTACCGACCGGCATCCCGACACCGGTCCACGGGTCGGCCAACTGGGCACGATCCAGCGGGTGGATGAACGCCGGGACGTCGCGCGCCTGGCAGACCGGCAGCACCGAGAAGGTGTGGTCGAAGTGGCCATGCGTCAGCAGGACGGCGACCGGGTGCAGGTGATGTTCGGCGATGACCTCGTCCAGTTGACCGGTCACGCCGATCCCGGGATCGATGACCACGCACTGCTCGCCGTCGCCAGGTGAGACGACCCAGCAGTTGGTCGCCGTCGCCTCGGACGGGAAACCCGTGATGAGCACGGCCGGCACTCCAACTGTTGTCAGGCGATCACTGTCAAATAGCAGATCAATTGCGATCGGGAACCACCAGCGTACCGAGTGAGACCGCCCGCATTTGCAGCGACTCGATCCTGCGGCACGGGCCGGACCACGTAGGCTCCCGCCCATGTCTGCAACCGCTCTGCTCCCCCGCCGTGCCCGGTCCGTCGCGGCCGTCGCCGCATTGCTCGCAGGCGCCCTGGCGATCAGTGGCTGCACCAGCAGCACCGGTGGAACGGCCGACAACCCGGTCGTGAGCGTGCCGGTGACAACATCCACGCCGAGCAGTCCCAGCTCATCCATCGCAACGGTTGCAGGCTCGGGGACCTGCAGCTACCCGGCCGCCGGAGCTGCTGCGAAGGACGTTGGCACCCCGCCGACCTCGACGCTGCTGGCGCCCAAGACACTCACCCTGCACCTGACTGTGGGCACGGCGAACAAGGCCGAGGACGTCGTCATCACCTTGGCGCCGCAGACCGCTCCGTGCACCGTCAACAGCATCGCGTTCCTGGCGGGCAAGAAGTACTTCGACTCGACGATCTGTCACCGGCTCACGACCAGCGGCATCCACGTACTGCAGTGCGGTGATCCGACCGGCACCGGCTCGGGCGGACCCGGCTACTCGTTCGCGGACGAGCTCAGCGGCTCGGAAACCTACCCGGCTGGGACGGTCGCGATGGCCAACGCCGGTACGAACACGAACGGCAGCCAGTTCTTCCTGGTGTACGGCGACACGCCCCTGCCGGCGAACTACACCGTCTTCGGGAAGATCACGACCGGACTCGACGTGATCAGCCAGGTCGCAGCGGCTGGATCGGACGACTCCAACGGTGCCGGCGACGGCAAACCCAAAACGTCGGTGACCATCACGAGCACCAGCACGGGCTGACGAGCAGGTAGCAGAGCGACCGCACAGCAGGTCCCTAATTCGGCATCCGTAGACTGCCCGAGACTCTGCGTACCCAGATGACCTCGATCAGCCGGAGGACCGTTTCGTGCCGACAGACAAGCCGCGCCGCGAGGCAGCTCGCCGCCACCTCGAGCGTCAGCTCGAACGCCGTCAGGAACGCGACGCCGCTCGCAAGAAGTTCACGCTGATCGCCTCGATCGTCGGGACCCTGGTCGTGATCGCCGTGGTCGTGATGGTGATTGTCATGGCAGGCAACGAGCATAAGAAGACCCCGACCGCTGCAAGTTCGCCCAGCGCCAGCACCACCTCGCCGGCCGCGATCGACACCCCGACCCCTGCCCCCAGCAAGTCCTACGCGCCGGCCAAGGGCGCCTCCGTCACCTTCAACGGCGTCACCGTCACTGGTGCGGCGGACCTGGCGGGCGTACCCACCGTGACATCTAAGGGAACCACCAACCCGGCGAAGATCGAGTACAAGGACCTGGTCATCGGCACCAGCACCACGGCCACGCCGACATCGAACGTCACCGTCCAGTACGTCGGCGTGCTCTACAAGGGCGGCAAGACGCCGTTCGACTCTTCCTGGGGGCGGGGCGTACCCGCCACATTCGCCCTGACCGGGGTAGTTCCCGGATTCACACAGGGCATCGGTGGGACGACCGGCGTCCCGGCGATGAAGGTCGGCGGCCGGCGGCTCATCATCATGCCGTCGGCACTCGGTTACGGCGCGGCCGGCCGGCCACCGACGATCCCGGCGAACTCCCCGCTCGTATTCGTCGTGGACCTGACTAGCGTCGGCTGATCCTGCAGGGTCAATTGGCCGAATGGACCCGATAGACGTCGTACACACCTTCGACCGTGCGGATCGCCCGTAGCAGGTGCCCCAGGTGCTTGGCCTCGGCCATCTCGAAGGTGAACCGGCTGACGGCCACGCGATCGCGGTTCGTGGTGAGGTTCGCGGACAAGATCGACACGCGCTCATCCGACAGCACCCGGGTGACATCCGACAGCAATCGGTGCCGGTCCAGCGCCTCGACCTGGATGGAGACCACGAACGTCGAAGTTGCCGACGGGGCCCACTCCACCTCGACGAGCCGATCGGCCTGCTCCATAAGGGAATCGGCATTGGTGCAGGTGCGTCGGTGCACCGAGACTCCCCCGCCGCGGGTGACGAAGCCGAGAATGTCATCGCCCGGAACCGGGGTGCAGCAGCGCGCCAGCTTCACCCAGACATCGCTCACCCCCTTGACGACCACGCCAGCATCAGCGGTCGGACGACGGCTGATCGTCGGCGCGGCAAGCACCGGGATCGTCGCCTCGGAGATGTCCTCGATGGCTCCCTCACTGCCACCAAGCTGAGCCACCAGCTTTTGGACGACCGACTGCGCCGAGACGTGCCCCTCACCGATCGCGGCGTAGAGCGCGGAGATGTCGGCCAGGTGCATGTCCTGTGCGAGCGTGAGCAACTGATCGCCGCCGAGCAGTCGCTGCATCGGCAGCGCAGCTTTGCGCATCGCCTTGGACAGTGCGGTTTTGCCGGCATCGATCGCGTCTTCACGCCGCTCCCGTGCGAACCACTGCCGGACCTTCGTCCGTGCGCGCGGCGACTTGACGAACGCGAGCCAGTCCCGCGACGGACCGGCATTCTCGGCCTTGGAGGTAAAGACCTCGACGATGTCCCCGTTGTCGAGGGTCGATTCCAGCGCCACCAGCTTGCCGTTCACTCGCGCGCCGATACAGCGGTGTCCGACCTCGGTGTGCATGCGTAGGCGAAGTCGACGGGGGTCGAACCGCTGGGCAGCGCGATCACGTCGCCCTTGGGCGTGAAGACATACGACTCGACGGCGCCGAGGTCATAGCGCAGCGAGTCCAGGAACTCCTCCGGCTCCTGGGCCTCGCGTTGCCAGTCCAGCAGTTGCCGCAACCAGCCCAGCTCGTCGGACATCCCGGACGGCTCGGCGGCCGAGATCTTCTTGCTCTCCTTGTACTTCCAGTGCGCCGCGATGCCGAAGTCCGCGGTGCGGTGCATCGCATGCGTGCGGATCTGCAGTTCCACGGGCTTACCGCCCGGGCCGATCACAGTCGTGTGCAGCGACTGATACATGTTGAACTTCGGCATCGCGATGTAGTCCTTGAACCGGCCCGGAACGGGTTGCCAGTTCGCGTGGATCACGCCCAGGGTCGCGTAGCAGTCGCGCTCGCTGTCCACCAGCACGCGGATGCCAACCAAGTCGTAGATATCGGTGAACTCACGACCGCGGACAATCATCTTCTGGTAGATCGAGTAGTAGTGCTTGGGACGCCCGGTGATCTCGGCCTTGATCCCGCCCTCGCGCAGATCGGCATTCACCCGGTCGATGACCTCGCTCAGGTAGGTGTCGCGGGACGGCGCGCGCTCGGCGACCAGGCGCACAATCTCGTCGTAACGCTTCGGGTAGAGCGTTGCAAAGGAGAGGTCCTCCAACTCCCACTTGATGGTGTTCATGCCGAGCCGGTGCGCCAGCGGGGCTAGCACCTCCAGCGTCTCGCGGGCCTTACGCTCTTGCTTGGCCGGCGGCAGGAACCGGAGCGTGCGCATATTGTGCAACCGGTCGGCCAGCTTGATCACCAGCACCCGTGGGTCGCGCGCCATCGCCACGACCATCTTGCGGATCGTCTCGGCTTCGGCGGCCGCGCCGAACTTCACCTTGTCCAGCTTCGTCACGCCGTCGACGAGGTAGGCGATCTCCGTGCCGAACTCGCTGGTGACGTCCTCGAGTGTGTAGCCGGTGTCCTCGACAGTGTCGTGCAGCAGCGCCGCGACGAGGGTGGTGGTGTCCATGCCGAGCTCGGCCAGGATGGTCGCGACGGCGAGCGGATGCGTGATGTACGGGTCACCGCTCTTGCGCAGTTGCCCGCGGTGGCACTGCTCCGCAACGTCGTAGCCGCGCTGCAGCAACCGCGAGTCGACCTTTGGGTGCGCACTGCGGTGGATCGCCAGCAGCGGCTCCAGCACTGGCTTGATCGTCGATTGCCGTGGCGCGGTGGCCAGCCGACGGGCCAGGCGGTCACGTACCCGCCGACGATGTGTCGGGCTGCTGACATCGTCGACCGGCTCGATCAGATCGACGACGTCGTCCAGTTCGACAATATCCTGCCCGCGCGCGTCATCAGCCTCGGGCTGCACGTCAGCCGATGCTGTAGGAGGTGCCGCGTCGGTGGTCAGGAACCGCTCCCCTCGATGAGGTTTGACGATTCCGAGTCTACGGGCCGATCAGGTGCGACGTCGGCTACAGGCGAAGCAGGCTGCAGAGCGGCGCCGAACCGGCCAACCGCTGACGGCCGTCGAGGAAGCCGAGTTCCAGCAGAACGCCGATCGATTCGACATATCCGCCGGCCTCGGCGATCAATTCGGCCGCCGCGCGCAGGGTACCGCCGGTAGCCAACACGTCGTCGACGAGCAGGATTCGCTTGCCGCTGAGCAGATCAACGGGTACCTCGATCTCCGCAGTGCCGTATTCGAGCGCGTACGAGCGCCGCAGCGTCGGGGGCGGCAGTTTGCCCGCCTTGCGGATGGGCACCAGGCCACAGCCCAACTCCCGAGCCAGCGCACCGGCAAGCACGAACCCGCGAGCCTCGACCCCGGCAACCAGGTCCACGTCAGCACCGAGCCGAGCGAGTGACTGGACACAGGCAGCGAATGCGACACCGTCGGCCAGTAGCGGGCAGATGTCCTTGAACACGATGCCCGGCTGCGGAAAGTCGGGCACGTCCCGCAATCCCGCGGCGACCAGTTCGGCGACGTGTTCACCCGCGTCGCCCGTGGCGGTCACTTACGTTTGCGTTGCGGCTTCGCACCCGGCTTGGGCGCGGGCGCGGGTGGCGCGACCCGGCGCGGCGCCAGTGTGGCCGTCGCACCCGACCCACCTGTCGACAGCGGGACCTCGCCACCGGCCGCTGCATCTGCCGCGCGTTTGACTTCACTGGCGCGCTTGGCCATTACCCGCTTGGTGAGCGCCTTGTACTCCGACTCGCGCTCGGTCAGGTCGACGACGATCGGCGTACACAGGAACAGTGAGGAGTACGCGCCGGAGGCCAGCCCGACGAACAGGATCAGCGCGAGGTCCTCGATGGTGCCGACGCCGAGGATCCCGACGCCGACGAACAGCAGGCCGGCAACCGGGAGCAGGGCGATCAGCGAGGTGTTGATCGAGCGCATGAGCGTCTGGTTCACCGCGAGGTTGGCTGCCTCGGAGTAGGTCATTCGCGATCCGGCGGTGATGTCCTTGGAATTCTCGGCCACCTTGTCATAGACCACGACCGTGTCGTACAAGGAGAAACCGAGGATGGTCAGCAGCCCGACGACCGTCGACGGGGTGACCTCGAAGCCGACGATGGAGTACACGCCGGCGGCGATGATCAGGTCGTGGAACAGGCCGGCAACACCGCCGACGGCCATTCGCCATTGGAAGCGGATGGAGATATAGATCGAGACGACGATCAAGAAGACGATCAGGCCCTCGATCGCCTTCACCGTGATGTCGTGGCCCCAACTGGAACTCACCGAGGTCACCGAGATCGAGCCTGCCGGCAACTTGAGCGTGGCTTCGACGGTGGTCTTCAGTGCCTTCTGCGCATCCGGATCCACCGACTTGGTCTTGACGACGATCTGCTGCGTCGCACCGGAACCGACCTTCTGCGGCGGGTCGGCTGCCGGTGTCCCAGCATTGCTGAAGGCATCGTTCACCTGGTTGGTGGTGATCGATGTGTTTGTGACCGGGATCTGGAACTGGGTCCCCCCGGCGAATTCGACGCCGTAGTTGAACCCCCGGAAGATGAAGCTGAATGCGCAGATGACGATCAGGACGGCGGAGGCAAGGTACCAGCGCTTACG